>CAJXEU010000047.1 GCA_913052525.1 uncultured Actinomycetes bacterium | reverse complement strand
CCGTACTTCTATTTTTTCGACCTGTTGATCCAATACCTCTACTAGTCGTTTATTAACTGTCTCACGTCTATCAAGCTGATCTCTTTGAGTTGAAGCTTCTTGATGTATCTCCTCCAGTGCCACTAACTGGTTTTGTTGATCAACCAATCTCGTATTTATTAAAGCTTTTCTAGCTGTTACATCTGCATATCGGACTTCATGATCAGTCCGTTTTTTTGTGAGTTCTGTTACACGTTTCTCTAGTTGATTACGGTCTTGAATCATTCGATGAGCTGCTTCAGTTAGTTTCTCTTCATCTTCTTCAAGTTGCGAAAGCCGTCTTTCAAGTTCGGTCACTCGATCTTGATCATTTTCTAGCCGGTCTGTTATTTCTCCAACGCGATTTTGAAGATTGCCTATTTCTGTAGCTAATTCACGACGTTCGGATTGTAATTGTTGCAGTGCTTCCACAGCAGTTGTGAATTCATTGTCATGGTCATTAAGTGATTGATTTAGGCGATTCACTTCTTGACTAAGGTCATTTGCCCTTTTTTCAGCTTCTTCAAACGCTGACTTAGCATCTGTTCTTTCCATCTCTGCTGCGACTAGACGAACTTCAGTTTCTGCTAAAGCCGCTCCTGTTGCACCACTTCGATCTCCGCCTATCTTCCATCCAGAAGGCCCGAATCGATCTCCTTCTGTAGTGACAATCACTGTGTCGGGATGTGAAATAGCTAAATCTATTGCAGTGGTACCGCTAGTTGTAATTACTGCGACCTCTGCTAAAAGTCGATCTAAGAGTTCATTGACTTCAGGCATTTGTGCTCTTACGTACTGCCTAATAGAAGCCCCAACAGTGGGTTTTGTGCGATCTGAGGTTAATCCATGGAGGTTGAGAACTGCAGCATTAAAGTTGCCGCGTTTTAGAGCCTCAATTGCCTTAACCGCTTGGTCAGTCCCTTCAACAACTACTGCATCAAGAGCTTCGCCGGCCGCCGCTTCAAATGCCGATTCATATCCAGCATCAACTTCTACCAAATCAAGTAGCGTTCCAAGCACACCTTCAATATCTGCGAGATGGTTGACACCTGCTCTAGAACGTGCTTCATCTAATGCTAGAGCCAGAGCCTCAACTCGAGCTCTGATCGTGCGTAGATCTGCTTCCGCTGCAACAAGTCTCTCCCAAGCCTGTTCACGATCAGTGACACTTCGTCCTGCTTGGGACTCCATTTCTACCACTTCTGCGATAAGCGGTTCTTCGACTACGTCTCCTTCTGAGAGGAGTTCTCGCAACTTTTTTGCTTCAGTGTCTAGACGCATGAAAGAAGCATCAAGAACAGACAAGCGATCAGTCACGCGACTGTGTTCTGATTTGAGTTCTTGTACTGATGATCGAAGAACACTTAGTTCTCCTCTTACCTCAGATGCCAGTCCTTCAGAAACCGGTATTCCATCTCCCCATTTCTGATCAAAGATGGTGCGCTCTTCATTTAATTTCTCTTCAAGAGCAGAAAGAGTTTCAGATTTGGGAGCAAAAGAAGCAACTTCTATTTCAAGCCCAGCGAGTTCCGCCTCTGAACGCGCTAATTCGGACTCTAAATCAAAAACTATCTGATGAGAACTACTGGACTTTCGGTCATTTTCTATGCTCCTTAGTCTCTCTGTGAGGATCCCACGCAGTCCTCTAGCTCGTTCACGTAAAGCTTCATGCCTCACTAGCTGATCGCTCAGGTCATCTCCACCTCGGGCTGATAGTTCAGCTTCTGCAGCGACTACCTCTGTATCTAGTCGTGCGAGGTTGCCTTTCATTTCAGTCTCTTGACGTACAAGGTCTGCTCTTTGATTGGATTCTGATTGTGTGCGCTCTCGTAGTTCATTCAATTCATTAGCTGCACGATGTAAACGCAACGCAGTTAATTCTGAAATAAGATCTCCATGTCGGCGGGCTGCTTCAGCCTGCTTTTCTAGCGGTCGAAGTTGGCGTCGCACTTCACGTTGAAGATCCCCAAGGCGGTTCAAGTTAGTTTCTGTTGCAGAGAGACGTCTTTCCGCTTTCTCTTTTCGTTTACGATATTTGAGAATGCCTGCAGCATCTTCAATAATCATGCGTCTTTCTTCAGGTCGGGCATTAAGGACCGCGTCAATTTGTCCTTGTGAAACAATCACATGCTGTTGACGACCTACTCCTGCATCTGACAACAACTCTTGAATATCAAGAAGTCGGCATGGAGCACCGTTTAGTGAATATTCGCTGTCACCACTTCTAAACAACGTTCGTGTAATCGTTACTTCAGAGAATTCAATTGGGAGAAGACCAGATTCATTATCAATAGTGAGTGAGACTTCAGCTCGCCCTAAAGCTGGTCGTGAAGCTGTGCCAGCAAAAATAATGTCATCCATTTTTTGAGCTCGGACGGCACTGGGAGCCTGTGCACCTAAGACCCAAGCTATGGCATCAACAACATTTGATTTCCCAGAACCATTTGGCCCAACAACTACAGTGACTCCGGGCTCCATTTCAAGCGCGGCTATATCTGCAAATGACTTGAAACCTTTGATAGTTAATCGTTTTAGAAACACCAGAAACGACACTAGCGTTTCTAAATCACATCAGTGTTATTTATCTGCTTATAAGCCGAAATTTTTTAACTAGCGTAGTAAACCTTTAAACCTGAGTGTTGCAGAAACTTTAAACCTGAGTGTCGCAGAAATAAGTCCATCTACCTTTATATTTTTTTCGTTTTATTGGAGCTCGGCTTCGTTGGCTGAGGTCTCCATGGCGTCCATATACGGCAAGATGTTCTTGATATGTTCCTGGGACTCCGAAAATATCGTTAAAAGGTCTCTCTTCTAGATGAGTCCCCCTGTACCTGAGGCCATCGTGGATGATTTCTACTAATGCTCTGTGAAGTCGTCGAATCTCTTGAGTTGAAAGGGAATCACTGGCTCGATCATGTTTGAGTCCTGAAGCGAAAAGAATTTCGTCACTATAAATATCCCCTATTCCCAAAATAACTTCGTCATCGCAAAGCAGTTCTTTCAAATCTACTGATAGGTCTAATACAGTTGCTGCAAAGGAAGGCCAAGGAATAGGATCTGCTATGGGATCCATGCCTAAGCCAGTCAATTCAGGCATTTCTTCAAAGAGGTCGTCACTGGGAACCACACAAATCTCAGAGTTTCCTTCTGGGTCAACTAGCCGCAGTTGACCTCCTTGAGTGAAGTCAATAGTGAATTGAGTTCCCTTTGTTACTTTGGCTTTAGCCGCCACTCGTTCAAGAAAAGCACCATCACCTAATTTCATGACAAGATACTCATTTTTCATTATTAGGACGAGAGCTAACCCAGCGCGGCGAGCAGCCGAAATTTTCTGACCAGACAATGAATCAGTAAATGCTTTTCGACTCTTATATCGAGGCAAAAGAGTCATTGATGCTACTTCCGCACTTTTGATCTTGCGGCCTGCGACATCACGCTCTAGGTCACGTCGAATGATTTCTATTTCTGGAAGTTCTAATGATTTACTCACAATAATTCTTTCAACAATTGATCTCTGTGGATTTGCTTAAGGCTAGGCAGGCTAATCGGGCTGCTTCTTGTTCCGCGCTTTTTTTTGAAGTTCCAGATCCAGGGCCAAAAGCCTGTTCTTTGACTTTTACTGTTGCAAAGAACTTGCGGTCATGATCAGGGCCTCTTGTCTCTACTTCGTAAAGAGGTACTAAACCAAAATGGTGTGCTGAGAGTTCTTGAAGTCGTGTTTTGTAGTCATGTACTCCGGGGTCCATTGTTGCTTTTTCGATTGCTTCTTCAAAAAGCTCTTCTACTACTTGAGTTGCTGAAGTAATTCCTCCATCAAGGTAGACCGCTCCAATCACTGCTTCTAACGCGTCAGCTAAAATTGAAGCCTTGGTTCTGCCTCCAGACGATTCTTCTCCCTTGCCAAGCATTAGTACTTGTCCAAGGCCTATTTGTTCAGCGATTTCTGATATTGCTTTAGCACTGACAACTGCAGAGCGTATTTTTGCGAGTTGCCCTTCTGAAATATCGGGGTTTGAGAGATAAATGTTCTGAGTTACTACAAGCCCTAATACGGCATCTCCTAAGAATTCAAGTCTTTCGTTAGATTCACCGCCGAATTCAGTACACCACGATCGATGAGCTAAAGCTTGGTGAAGTAAATCTAAATTGCAGAACTCGTACCCAAGGTTTTCAACCTTTTGGGTGCTTCCGGAACTCAACTCTGACAAGTTAGGGTTCTCAGCCAAGACGAGCAACGACATAGTCCACCGCATCACGTACTGTTCGAAGATCTTCTAAGTCTTCATCTTCAAATCTAAACGCTATTGCCCGTTCACTTAATTCTTCTTCAATGGCTTCAACGAGTTCTATCAACGCTAAAGAATCTGCTTCTAGGTCATCTGCAAAGGAGTTGCCTTCTCCGATTTCATTAGTGTCAATTTCTAAAATATCTGCAAGTCTTTCTTTTATGAGAGTAAGAATTTCGTCGCGGTTCATGGGGTCTCCTTGAATATGTGTTTCAGCAGGCACGATTCCTCCAGACTGTAACTGTTTGTTTTGACTTGATGTCAAACATTAATTTACAATTCTACCGGAATAACACTGCTGCTCAGCAGGCATTGAAATATATTGAAATATATTGAAATAACTATTTTTAAGATTCTTCGGCTACAGCTGACGTGATATTTCCGACTACATTCGACTCAACCATCTCAGAAGCAACTTTGATCGCATTCTCAATCGCTAAGGCGGTAGAAGACCCGTGACTAATAATGCAGACTCCTTTTACCCCTAGAAGTATTGCGCCTCCATAGGAATCTGGGTGGAAGACATTATAAAGATCTCCCAGCTCTGGGCTAAGTACTTCTGCTGCAGCTGCTGCTTCAGGTCGTTCTCCAAGGGCTGTGAAGAGTGCCATCATTAAAGTCTTTAACGATCCTTCAAGTGTTTTTAGTGCGACATTTCCAGTGAAGCCATCTGTCACAACAACGTCTACTTCGTCAGACATCAAATCTCGGCCTTCTACATTTCCTAAAAAGACTTCATTTGACCAAGAGGCTTTTGACATTTCTTCGTATGCCTCTTTAACAAAGGGGCTTCCTTTTCCAGGCTCTTCACCAATAGAAAGCAGTCCGATTCGAGGCTCCTGGATTCCTAGTCGATGTTGAGCAAAAACTGATCCCATTTTTCCAAATTGCACCAGCCATTCAGGGCGACATTCTGCGTTCGCTCCCGCATCAAGGAAAACAGTTGATGTTGAGCCGGGGGTGGGCAGCAAAGTAGCTATGGCTGGCCGTGCTACACCTTTTATCCTTCCCATACGCAAGAGGGCACTGGCCATAGTAGCTCCGGTGTTTCCAGCGCTAACCATTGCGGAGGCTTTCCCATCTCTTACTGCTTCTGCGGCTCGAACTAGAGAAGAGTCCTTCATTTTCCTAACACTGGATCCAGGTTCAGCATCCATCGCTATAGCTTCTAAAGCGGGAATAATCTCAAGGTCGCCAGAATCTTCAATTTTGTCTGGATGTCCAACAAGGACTACTGGAATTCCATGTTTTTCAGATGCTTGTCGTGCTCCAGTAACTATCTCTTCGGGGGCTTTATCGCCTCCCATCGCATCAACAGCAATTGGTGACGGTAAAGACATCAGTTACTTCCTATTCAACGTCAATGGCCTGATGGCCCGCATACCAGCCACAGTTGCCGCATACTCGATGAGGTCGTTTCACAGAACCACACCGAGCACAAGTGCTTCGAGATGGAGCGCTCAAAGTCCAGTTAGAAGCCCTTCGACTTCTCCCTTTTGCTTTGGAGGTTTTTTTCTTTGGGACGGCCATTTTCTAGTCCTTAATTGAATTCTCTTATAGGGTACGTCGGTTACTGCCGATTTGACGAACTAGCAAGGTTATCGGAACTAAAACTGTTTAAGCGACAGTGTCTTCAGGCGAAAAGTTTTTATCTGTTTTAAGATCATCAAGGACTGCCCACCGAGGGTCCTTTTTTGAGTCTAAATCAGTGTCTTCAATATGAATTGAATCCTGCGTCGGAAACCTTTCTGGATCGGGACCTAAACATTCTTCAGAACAAAGTGGAGAAAATGGAAGCGCTAGTAAAACTGAGTCTCTTACTACTTCTTCTAAGTCAACTACTTGTTCACCATTAATTTCTTTGAACGGGAATGCATCTTCAATATCAAATTTGACACCATTTTCTAAGCCATCACTTGCACGAAACACTTCGTCTATTGAAAGTTCTAACTTGCCTGACACTTTCTCAATGCATCGACGGCATTCTCCACTCCAACTAGAACCTATCTGACCGAAAACTAAGACATCTTCTTGGCTTATCTCTATAGATATGTCAAGGTGTACTCGCCCTTCGATGACATGGGCTGTTGATATTTCTAGACTTTCAAGAAATGTGTCGTTTTTGATTTGATGAACTTTCTCCGGCCGTCTACGTAGCATCGCTAGTGAGAAAACAAGATTTTCTCCAGTTGACCGATTAGTAGTCATCGTCACCTGTGGCGTTGTCTTGGTCAAATATTGCAGCGCTCGAAATCGGTCCTTTATCCGCTGTGTCGCTCTCAGGCGAATTAGAAGTTTCCGAAACTTTATCTTCTTGATTTCGTTCGGTTTCTGTTTCCTGTAGTTTTCGGCGTCCGGTTGCAATAACATCTCGCGCTTGGCCAAGAGTTGATTCAAAATTCTTAAGTTTCTGATCACAGTAATCTTCGGTTTCTAGACGCATGCGGCGACTTTCTTCTCTAGCGTTTTCCATTAATTGTCTTGCTTTTTGTTCCGCTGTTCTAACTACTTCAGTTCGTTGCACCAAACGTTCTGCACGAGATCGTGCTAGTTCAAGAATTTCATCCCCTTCTCGAGTTACCTTGGCTAAGAACTCTTCTCTTTCCTTAAGTAACCATCGAGCGTTACGTAAGTCGTCAGGTAGTCTTCTCATCGTTTCATCAATCATGTCTAAGAGCTCTTCCTTGTTCACCATTGATGAAGCTGATAATGGCATAGCCCGTGCATTTTCAATAATGTCGCGTGCCTCTCGTAGGATTGCTTCAACCTGTGGAGGTCTATACGGATCAGGTGCCGAAGATTGAGAGAAATCGTCTGTCACGATGGCAATTTCTCCTGTAATTTCCGATACACAGGTTCCGGCACCATATCTTCTACGTTTCCTCCAAGTCGTGCTACTTCTCGTATCAAACCTGAAGCTAAAAAAGAACGTCGTGAAGCTGTCGGAAGAAAAAGCGTGTGGACTCCAGAAATAGCCAGATTTGTTTGGGCCATCTGTAATTCTGACTCAAAGTCAGATACTGCACGCAGGCCTTTAATTATGAAATCTGCTCCCTCTTCTTGTGCCAATGTGACGACAAGTCCATCGAACATCGTTGTTCGGACATTTGACAAATGCTTAAAGCATTCATCCAATAAACCCATACGTTCTTCAAGAGAGAAAAGTCCTCCCCCTTTAGATGGGTTCATTAGAGTTCCAACAACTACTTCATCAAATAATGAAGCTGCAGTTTCAACCATCTCTACATGTCCGTTATGAATAGGGTCAAACGAACCGGGATATAAAACGCAGGTCATTTGACCAAACCCCCTTTTCCTATGATCTACTTCTCTTTTGGTCTCTTATAACTAATAACACCACGGTAGCCCCGTATTGTCTAGTTCTTTGAACATGCCACCCATTTCCTGGGCTAATTTCTCGATTTGATTCAACGACTACCACTTGTGCGTCAAGGACTTGGAACAGATTTTCCCATCCGTCAAATTGGTAAGGAGGGTCGAGTAGCACTAAGTCCCATGGACCAGGGTTGCTAGCTAGCCATGTAACCCCGTCTCTAGCATGTATTTCTGCTTGGCTTGAAAGTCCGCATTTTTCAATGTTTCGTTCTATGAGTTGTGCATTGACTGAAGATTTTTCAACAAACACAGCATGGGCTGAACCGCGAGATAGAGCCTCTATTCCTAAGGCTCCGGATCCTGCAAATAAGTCAAGGACTCTTGCATTTTCAATTGCGTCAATACTGTAAAGAGCGTTAAAAATCGCTTCTCTAACACGGTCGCTGGTTGGTCGAACTCCTCTGTCTTTTGGGGAGTCCAGATTCCGTCCTTTTACTTTTCCTGCAACTACTCTCATATGAACAGTATGGTGCGTTAAATGAAAGCTCCACAAACAATAATTTGCGTTGATTGTGGTGGTCTGTGTCACATGCTCCCTCACCCTGATTCAGAATTTGAACCTGGGGACTCTGTTGCCTACCGTTGTAAAGATTGTTTTGACCGATGGGATGTCGTTCTTCCTGAATTAGAAAATGAAAACGACTACAACTATGAATAAATTCTGATTAAT
>CAJXEU010000046.1 GCA_913052525.1 uncultured Actinomycetes bacterium | reverse complement strand
TGCTCTGAGTTCTGAGGCGACTCCCGTGAATATTCTTGACCGTTTAAAACAGATAGAGAGCACCACACCATTAGCAGTTATGACGTACTACAACATCGCTGCTTCAATGGGTGTAGAGAGGTTCGCTTCAATGCTTGCTCGCTCTGGAGTTTCCGGTTGCATTCTCCCTGATCTACCGCTCGAAGAAGTTGAACCATGGGCGGAAGTTGCGGACAAAGAAAAGATAGAAACTATTCTTCTCGCAGCTCCCACCGCTCCAGATGAACGGTTGCAAAGTATTTGTCAACGATCGAGAGGTTTCATTTATGGAGTGGGACTCCTTGGTGTGACTGGAGTTCGCCAAGAGTTGGCATCAAGCGCTATTGAAATTTCTGCTCGATTGAAGAAAGTTACTGAACTTCCGGTCTTAGTTGGTGTAGGAATTGGAACGCCTGATCAAGCAGTTGAAGCTTCAAGGGTGAGCGACGGAGTGGTTGTTGGTTCGGCAGTTGTAGAGAAAATGTTAGAAGGAGGAGGTCCAGAAAGAGTCGGCGCATTGGTTCGAGAATTCCGGACGGCTTTAGATGAAGCAAATTTCTAATGGGCAAGAAAGTATTCCAGACAGCCTGCATGCATTAGTTGGTGACCAGTGGTTCGTGGATTTAGTGGACCGATTTTATGAAGAAATAGCAATTGATCCGCTGCTGCGCCCAATGTACCCGCCAGATCTTGAAGACTCCAAAAAGTGGTTAACTCTATTCTTGCAACAGTATTGGGGTGGACCACATAAGTACCAAGAGTCAAGAGGTCATCCTCAACTCCGTATGAGACATATGCCCTTTGCTATAGGCGTTGAAGAAAGCGCTGCATGGATGAGACATATGACTAAAGCCGTGAAACTAGGAGGGCTATCTTTAGAGATAGAAGAGAGAGTTTTGGCTTATTTTTCTAATGCAGCGGAACATATGATCAACAAAAATGAGACAGGTTTGATCTTGTAATTTGCTTCAAATCTTCATTTATTGGGTAAAAAGTCAAAAAACATTGTATTTTCAGTGATTTTTGACCTCTAAAACGTCTTAAATACTTGACATTGTGCTGAAAACCGTGTCGCGTGTTATTTGACTAGGAATGATTAGTCATTCCGATACAAATTAAGGAGTGGTCAATGAACAAGAGTGAGCTGATTGCGGCAATGGCCGCAGGAGCTGGTGTGTCTCAAAAGGACGCCGGCGCTTGTCTAGATGCAATGATGGACACTGTTGCTGGCTGCGTAAGCGGTGGCGGCAAAGTAAATATTCCCGGATGGTTATCATTCGAACAAGTAGACCGTGCAGCACGCATGGGGCGTAATCCATCTACTGGACAAGCAATGCATATAGCAGCAAGCACTGCAGTGAAAGTAAAAGCAGGATCAAAGCTTAAGGCTGCTGGTAAAGGCAACTAAATTATTTTGGTTTCAATAGAAATCAAATCTTGTGTATTGCCGGGGCGTGAGAACGACCCCGGCATAACACTTTTTGGCTGATCTACAAACGTGAGTTAGGTTCAGGTAATGCCATTTCCTCCTCCTGAAGAAGTCATACCCCATAGGCCTCCGTTTCTTCTCCTAACCGAGGTAACTTCTTTAACACCTGGCGTTTCTGCTCTCGGATATTGGGACTTGACGGGAGAAGAAGACTTCTTTTCAGGGCACTTTCCGGGTCGACCAACTTTGCCCGGAGTTTTGCAATGTGAATCAATAGCGCAACTAGGTGCGTATGCCTTGCTTAGTGATGAAAAATTTTCTGGACGTTTAGCCCTTTTTGGTGGAATAGACAAAGTTCGATTTCGCCGACAAGTAATACCAGGAGACCGACTGGATTTGTCAGTGACTTTAGATCGTGTATCAACTCGTGCTGGTAAGGGAAGTGGAAGTGCGACTGTTAATGGAGAACGCGCTTGCGAATGTGAATTATTCTTTGCATTTTCCTAAGAATAGAGAGAACAATAAAGAATTTTAATTAACAGGGCCAATGATCACGGACCCATTATGTCCACCAAAACCAAAAGAGTTGGACATTGCTGGTGTTGGATCCCAGACCCTAGGTTCTCCTGACACCAAATTTAGTGAAGGCATATCAGGGTCGGGATTAGTAAACCCAGATGTAGGTGGAATAAGGCCTTTTTGGATTGATAAAACAAGGGCGACGGCTTCAATAGCTCCTGCTGCTCCTAAAGCATGTCCAGTTATACCTTTAGTAGAAGTCACAAGAGGGCCACTTGAGCCAAACACTTCTGCCATAGCTTGTGCTTCCGCCATGTCATTTAGCGGAGTAGAAGTCCCATGAGCATTGATGTGGCCAATTTGATCTGGAGTTAAACGAGCTTCTTCTAGAGCGAGATCTATACAGCGAATTGCTCCAACTCCTCCAGGGGATGGAGCGGTAATGTGATGGGCATCGGCAGTGCTTGCACCACCAAGAACCTCACCAAGAATAGTTGCTCCACGACTAGCAGCTGAATCAAAGTTTTCAAGTATTAAAATTCCTGCGCCTTCTCCCATAACGAAACCGTCACGCTCAGCATCAAATGGTCGAGAAATTCCACTTGAAGAAAAAGCGGTCATGTTAGTAAATCCGGCAACGGCGATACCGGTGAAAGCAGCTTCTGCTCCACCTGCAACCATGAGATCACAACGGCCAGTTGAAATGAGTCGCGCCGCATTAGTTATTGCATGGGTACCAGCGGCACAAGCAGTGCAAACATTTTCTGCTGGCCCACAGAGGTGGTGTTTCATAGATATGGCTGCTGGAGCGGCATTAGCCATCATCATGGGTATTAGAAATGGAGAGACTCTTCTTTCTCCTTTTTCTAACATCACTCTTATTTGTTCTTCGAAAGTGGAAACTCCACCGATGCCAGTTCCTATCATTACTCCCATTCGAAATGGATCTAGATCAGGCATGCCAGAGTTTTCAAACGCCATGTCGGCAGCAGCAATAGCGAACTGAGTGCAGCGATCACTGCGTCTAATTTCTTTAGGAGATTTAAAGTGGGGGCTTGGATCAAAGTCAGTTACACGGCGTTCACCGATGGGGGCAGGACCACAAAGTCCATCCCAAAAAGAATCTAAGCCGATTCCGCACGAGGAGACTACTCCTAGGCCGGTAACGGCTACTCGCCGTGCAGTCATTAGAGTTTGTTGGTTATTAACTTGAAAGCAGCGCCAATAGTGGTGATACCTTCGAGTTCTTCTTCTTCCACTGTGACGTCAAACTCTTCCTCAAGAGCCATCACTAGTTCAACGAGATCAAGACTGTCTGCGTCAAGGTCATCAGCAAAACTAGCCTCCATGGTCACTTGTGTGGCATCTACTGAAAGAACTTCTACTGCACAATTTGTGAATCGTTTAAAATTTTCTTCGCTCACAATCACTCCAATACCTTGGTGTTCAACATGGATACTTTAGCCTTACAGAGAGCATTTTTCGCGTCTCTTGCTTTTTTATGAGGATGAAAAGCAAATTAGCCCATGTATAAGCCGCCATCAACAGGTATTACTGCACCTGTAATGTAAGAGGCTTTATCAGAAGCTAAAAAAGAAATGAGATCTGCTACTTCTTCAGGGTTCCCTAGTCGCCCAAGTGGAACCGCTTCGGCATACGAGACTTGTTGCTCTTCAGGCAGTGCCGCCAACATATCAGTCAAGATCGGGCCGGGAGAAACCACATTGACGGTGATGCCTCGACTAGCAAATTCTTTTGCTAGAGATCTACTGAGTCCTACGAGTCCTGCTTTCGAAGCAGCGTAATTAGCTTGTCCAGTTTGTCCTATTCGTCCAGCAATTGAAGAAATGAAAATGATGCGACCCCATCGACTTTTCATCATTCCCTTAGTAGCCCTTCTAGCTAATTTGAAGTTTCCTACTAGGTTGGTTTCCAGAACTGCGGAAAAATCCTCATCTGACATTCTTAAAACAAGTCCATCTCTAGTGATGCCAGCGTTTGCAATTAGGACATCAACTGTGCCTAAAGCTTCTTCAATCTCTGTGAAGGCGGAATCCACTTGC
The DNA here is from genome assembly GCA_913052525.1 of uncultured Actinomycetes bacterium. Lineage (GTDB taxonomy): Bacteria > Actinomycetota > Acidimicrobiia > Acidimicrobiales > MedAcidi-G1 > MedAcidi-G2B. The sequence continues at coordinate 4,401 of CAJXEU010000046.1, read as the reverse complement.
TCTGAATCGGTTATGTCGCAATTGACAGTAAAAATATTTGCTTCTTTTATTCCTGCTGGAACTTCGCCTCGACAAGTAATAGCAACTTTGTGACCGGCATTAGACAAAGAAAGAGCCGTGGCTAGTCCTATCCCGCGATTACCGCCAGTAACTAGGATGACACGTTGCTCAGTTCCTTCGTTAGTAGTTTTAGCGCTCATTGTTCCTCCTTGAAAGAGACTAGTTTGGTACTACTAGCCACGCGATTGGTTGACTAGTGGTCACTCTTTCCGTATCCACGGCAAGCCAACCCTGCAGAATTCCAGTAAATGCAGAGCGAATTTCCTCAACTCCAACTTTTCCTAGGAGATCTCCGGTCTCAATGGGATTTCCGATCTTTAAATCACTTTTTGGAGTGAAAATTCCTGCACTCGGGCTTACAATCAAGCGCTCTGTGGCGTAGAGATGTTCTCCGTCTGGTAGTTCTTCAGGAGATTCAGAAGGTAGGGGGCCGGCGAGTGATTCAAGAAGAGAGTCAAGGTCATCTGGAGTATTGATTGAAAACCTGTTTGCTTTTTTTATGCAACGTTTAACTAGTCCAGTCAAAACTTTTCCTGGTCCTAACTCAATGAAAGTTGAAAATCCTCTATCTTCGAGTGTTCCAAGGCTTTGATGCCATCGCACGGGACTTGATAGTTGAGCATTCATCAACGCTCGCCAGGTTTCAGGATTTTCATGTGACATTCCATCAACATTTGCAACCACTATTCCCTGTGGTGGGCGAATATCGGTTTGTTCTATGGCTATTGATAGGCGTTCGCGAGCGGAATTCATGAAAGGTGTATGGAAAGCCCCAGAAACTTCAAGAGGGGTAACTCGTTTCGCTCCGCTGTCTTTAGATTTTTCTCCTGCTTTTTCCACCCCTGCAGGACTGCCAGCAATAACTACTTGGCCTGGAGCGTTGTAATTAGCTACCCAAACTTCAGCGTCAACGACAGAACACACTTCTTCCACTGTCTCATCGGTAACTCCAAGAATGGCAGCCATAGTTCCTGTTTGACTTGTTGTAGATTCGTGCATAGCAGAGCCACGCTCTAAGACAAGACGAACTCCATCTTCGAAATCAATTGCTCCGCTTGCAGTTAACGCGCTGTATTCACCAAGACTGTGCCCAGCATGACCAGCAGCATCTACGCCTACTCTTTCTACCGCATCAAGAATGACCATACTTAACAAATAGGTTGAGATCTGAGCGTTATGAGTTTGCCGTAGTTCTTCGGCGTCTGCTTCGAGGAGAAGATGTTCAATATCAAATCCAGCTATTTTTGAAGCTTCAGCAACTAACTCCCAAGAGGGGTGGCTAGCCCAAGTAGCACCCATCCCGGGTTGTTGTGAACCTTGACCTGAATAAGTAAAAGCAATCATAAAGAAGTGACTCCGACCAGTGACAGTACACCAGTACTTCCGATAAACGTTACTTCATAAAAGAAAAGTAAGCGAAACAAATCAAATTCTTCATAGCATCATTTCCTTCAAAGAGCGACGATAAGATTCTCAAGAGTCATGCCCGGGTGGCGGAATTGGCAGACGCGGAGGATTCAAAATCCTTTGGCCGAAAGGTCGTGCGGGTTCAAGTCCCGCCCCGGGCACCAAGTTTGCGTAAAATTTAAGAATGCATTGATCCTTATATGCAGTAATAGAATCAATTTGATGAGATATACAGTCGTAGAACGTCAGCTTAAAGAAGCAAGCAAACGCATTTCACGTTATAAAACTGAACTTGCCATAGCGGACGAGCAGCTAAATCATCTTCGAAATGCAGCCGACGATGCTCGGGTAAAGTCACTTGTTTCTGAAACAGCTCTTGCGGATCAAGAGAGAAGAGAAGTAGATCAACAGGTTGATTCAATGAGTCGTCACCATGAATATCTCATTTCAGAAATTAAAAATCTTGAAGATCGCCAAGATGAATTATTAGAAAAAATTTCTAAGACTGTTAGCAGGTAAATAATTATGACCACCGTAGTAATAGCGGAAGACGAAGCGATAATTCGGTTGGACATAAAAGAAACTTTAGAGAGCGAAGGATATGAAGTCGTTGGTGATACGGGCCGCGGGGACCATGTCTTGGATTTGGTGGCAGAGCATCAACCAGATGTAGTGATTGTGGATATAAAAATGCCCGGATTAGATGGTTTAGAAGTAGCGAAACGCATTTCTGATCTGCATGATGCCGCGGTGGTTGTGCTGACAGCCTTCAGTCAGCGAGATTTGATTGATCGAGCAGTCAAAGCAGGAGTATTAGGTTACTTAGTTAAGCCATTTCAGAAATCTGACTTGATTCCAGCCGTCGAAGTAGCTTGTGCGCGGCATCGTGAAATAAAAGAGATAACTGGAAAGGCACAAACGCTGACAGAACGTCTTGAAGCTAGAAAAGTAATTGATAAGGCAAAAAGTTTTCTCATGAATCAAAAAGGTTTAAGTGAAGATGACGCTTTTAGGTTTATTCAAACAACAGCAATGGATGGACGGGAAAGCATGTTGGAAGTGTCCAAGAAAATTCTCGGACAAGGCTTTGAATCTGACGTCGTATAGTTTCTGTTCTACGCATCTCGCAAAGTAAGGTCATGGAGTGTCCAAATTTCTTCTTATAGATGGCAACTCATTGACTTATCGGGCGTTCTTTGCGTTACCTACCGATATGACCTCTTCTTCAGGACAGGTGACGAATGCTTTGCATGGCTTCACAATGATGCTTGCGACGTTACTCCGAGACCATCAACCTGACGGGTTAGCGGTCGCTTTTGACAGACCTGAGAAGACTTTCAGGCATGAACGTCTTTCTTCTTATAAGGCGAACCGAGAAAAACAGCCGGATATTCTTTACGAACAATTAGCTCTTGTAAGGGAAATTGTTAAATCACTTGGTATGAGTGTTGTGGATGCAAAGGGTTTTGAAGCTGATGATGTTCTTGCAACGTTGGCGAATTTGGTTAAAGAATCAAATGAAGAGGCAATAGTTGTCACAGGTGATCGAGACAGTTACCAGTTAGTTGAAGATCCGCATGTCAGAGTGCTCTACAACAAACGCGGAGTGTCTGATTATGCCCTTTACGACGAAAAAGGGATAAAGGAAAGAACAGGAGTGAACCCTAAGGACTATGTGGCCTATGCAGCGTTGCGAGGAGACACTTCCGACAACCTTCCAGGTGTTCCAGGTGTAGGGGAAAAAACTGCAGCAAAACTAATAAATTCGTATGGAAATCTAGATGGAGTGTTACAAGCTGCTGTAGATCAAACACCTAAATTAAGGCAGAACTTAGAGGAAAGCGAAGACCTTGTTCGGCTTAATTCTGAAATGATGGAGTTGGTTCGCGATGTCCCTCTAGGGCTGACACTTGAAGAACTTCGAATCAAACCACCTGATTTAGCGAAAGCGTCTGAACTATTTGATTCCTTAGAATTAAACAAGTCGCGAAATCTACTTGGGCCCCTCTTAGGAATCGAATCTTGGGGAGAGGGTAGTTCCGGAGAATCCAATGCTTCTGACAGGAAACAGATCAGTATTAAAGAGCTGGTGACTGTTGATGTATCAACGCTTCATGACATGATCAAGGCTGTTCCAAAGAATAGGAATTTGAGTGTTGGATTAGGAGAAAACGTTGAAGACGGAATCGCTGTCTTCTTTGGAGACGAACCCAGTGAAGCTGAAGTGTTCTGGTTTCCAGCCGCGGTTTTGAAAAATTCGAAAATAAACAAAAAATTAAATACTTTGTTTGGGTTAGAAGGACCAGGAGTAGCCACTCATGATGTGAAGTCAACTATAAAGATTCTTCGATCTCATCAAGTCGCCTCACCGCACATAACGCTAGATACGGAGCTCGCTGGGTATCTACTTGACCCGGCAGATGAAAACACTGATCTTTCGGGTCTTTTAGAACGACACACTGCATGGAAAATGGAAATAGGAGGTTCACCTGAGGGTCAACTTGCCTTGGGGGACGACAGTGTAGATGCAGGAAATGTTCTTGCTCAGAACGCAGTCGCAGTAAGTCTGCTTGTAGATCCACTTTCAAAAGCACTTACTTCTCAGAAACTTGAGAGTTTAAATAGAGAAATAGAACTTCCTCTTGCACGGGTATTGGTGAAAATGGAAGAACTTGGAATAGGTGTAAATGTTCCAGAACTCACGAGGCTACGAGACGAACTCACTGATCAATGCATCAAATATCGAGAAGAGATACACGCAATAGCCGGAATGGAATTTAATGTTAATTCCACTAAGCAGCTACGCGAAATTCTTTTTGAAAAATTGGGATTAACTCCTGGGAAGAAAACAAAAACAGGGTTCTCTACTGATGCGGCAACACTTGAGCGTCTTAGAGGTGAACATCCAATTGTTGAAAAAATCCTTTCATATAG
>CAJXEU010000045.1 GCA_913052525.1 uncultured Actinomycetes bacterium | reverse complement strand
CCACTTATTTGTCACATAAGTTCCAGTGGTGCCGATATTTCTGAGGGTGCCAGCGCTATCCATAGTTGGGGTACTGCTGCAAGAGAGTTCGTAAACTGCTCTGGTGTCGTTCCGTTAATTTTCTGTGTAACGGGACCTGCTGTTTCCGGCCCAGCTTTACTCTTAGGTCTTGCTGATCTGGTGATAATGGTAGATGAGTCCTATGCCTTTGTAAGTGGCCCAAATATGGTTCAACAATACACGGGGGAAAACCTGTCCGCTGAAGGACTCGGTGGAGCAGCCATGCATGCTAATACTTCAGGAGTTGCTCATTTCGTCGTCTCAGATCTTGAATCTGCGAATAATCTCATCGTTGAAATCCTGACTTACTTGCCTAACAGTAACGACGAATTACCTCTTCCGGTTCCTTGTGATGACTCCCCTGCTAGAGAACTCCCAGATATCGGTTCAATCATTCCTGAATCTCCAACGGGAAGTTACGATGTGCGCGAAGTCATTGAAAGTTTCATTGATCACGAATATTTTCTTGAACTTCGAACTGACTTTGCTCCAAATTTAGTGACTGGTTTCGGTCATCTAAACGGAAAGCCTGTAGGTCTAGTCGCCAATCAACCTCAATCCATTGCTGGAACGCTAGATATTCCCGCTTCACAAAAAGGAGGGAGATTTGTTTCCTTTTGTGATGCGTTCAACCTCCCAATCATCACCTTGGTTGATACATCAGGTTTCTACCCTGGAAAAGATCTGGAGTGGAAAGGGATGATTCGTTACGGGGCTCAAATGGCTTTTGCCTATGCAAGAGCTACAACGCCGCGTGTGTGCGTAACACTTCGAAAATCTTACGGAGGAGCCTACATAGTCATGGATTCTCGTTATATGGGAAACGATATTATGCTTGCCTGGCCAACAGCCGAAATAGCGGTAATGGGTGCTAAAGGTGCAGTGGAGATTCTTCACCGCGAAGCAAGTGAGAAAGAACGAGAAGAGTTGATTGATAATTATGAAGACCGCTTACTAAACCCTTACATTGCAGCAGAGCGCGGAACCGTAGATCGAGTAATTGACCCAGCTCATACTCGAATAGAGCTCATTAGAGCCCTTGACATGCTGGCTGGGAAACGAGAGAAACTTCCTCGACGAAGACACGACAACACTCCGCTTTAGAATTTTCCCTTTAAATTCAAAGAATTTTCTGTTTTCTCAAGAGCGAAAAATAAAAAACAGTATTTTTCTCTTTTTTTGGCTTCTCATTACTATTTGCACTGCCGTACAGTAAGAAAAGCAGTATTCGTTGGTTAAATGACTATACAGCAATAGTTATTTTTATTTAAGAAAGGGTGCTAGTGCCAGAATCCATCACAATTACTGATAATCGCACTGGCGAATCGGTTGAAATCCCTATTGATAATAAAGGAATTGATGCCAAAGCTTGGAGTAGTTTGCTTCCTGGTATCTGGTTCAACGACCCGTCCTTTGGGGCTACAGCTGGAGCGGAAAGCAGTATTACTGAGCTAGATGGAGGAGCTGGAATCCTCCGTTACCGCGGTTACCCAATAGAACAAGTAGCTGTTTCTCTCAGTTTTCTTGAAGTGACGCACCTTTTACTTTTCAACCAGTTACCCACCGAAGAAGAAGTTCAATCCTTTGCCGCTGAAATAGCTGAACATGCACCAATCCATGAAAACTTCCACAAGCGCATCCTTGAAGGCTTTCGTGATGACGCCCATGCGATGGGTGTTCTCGTTTCAAGCATTGCAGCTCTGTCAACTTTCTTTCCTGAAAGTAAAGATATTGATGATCCTGAAATAAGACGAGCTCAAATGATTCGACTTATCGCAAAGATGCCCACTTTGGCTGCAAGTGCCTACAGGAAAAATGTAGGAGCACCCTATGTTCAGCCTGATCCGGAGCTTGACTACACCAGCAATTTTCTCACCATGATGTTCTGTCATCCGGATGGAAGTTATGACATTGATCCGGTTCTACGAAATGCTCTTGATCTTTTGTTCGTACTCCATGCCGACCATGAACAAAATTGTTCTACCACTACTGCAAGAGCTGTTGGTAGCGCTCATGCTGACCCTTACGTCACCATCGCTTCTGCTGCTTCAGCGCTCTATGGGCCTCGACACGGTGGAGCAAATGAGGCTGTCCTAAGAATGCTTGAAGAAATCGGTTCATATGATCAAGTAGATGATTTCATAGCTTCAGTTAAATCTGGTGAAGAAAGACTGATGGGATTTGGTCATCGGGTATATAAAAACTATGACCCTCGGGCAGTAATCGTAAAGGAAACAGCCCATCGAGTGTTTGAGGTGACTGGAAAGAATCCTCTACTTGATATTGCTTTAAAGCTTGAGGAAGTAGCACTAGACGATCCTTACTTCATTGACCGTAGCCTTTATCCGAATGTTGATTTTTATTCAGGGCTTATTTATCAATCAATGGGGTTCCCTGTTGAGATGTTCACTGTTCTTTTTGCTATAGGTCGCACTCCTGGCTGGTTAGCCCACTGGGATGAGATGCTGCAGCAAGACTCTCGTATTGCTCGACCCCGTCAGATATACACCGGACCATCAGAACGAGATCTTCCGAACCGGTAACACTAACTAATTGAGTTCAACTTGAGGAGTTTTTCACCGAATAATGCATGATGGACTATATGAATGAACTGTTGGATGCCGCTAATTCCGTATTTGATGATGTAGTAGCGTTTCGTCGAGACCTTCATCAACACCCAGAGTTGGGGTTAGATAATCCTCGTACTCAAGAAAAAATTCTTGATGCATTAAAAGATTTACCAGTGGAGACCCGCACAGGGGAAGGGCTAACTTCAGTAGTCGCAGATTTAGATGGTGCTCATGACGGACCGACTGTGCTGCTACGGGCCGATACGGATGCTCTTCCGATGACGGAAGATTCAGATGAACCTTTTTGTTCTTTAGATTCAGGTAAAGCTCATGCCTGTGGCCATGATGCTCACACGGCAATGCTTATTGGTGCAGCACGTTTGCTTTCGGAACGGCGCGAGGATCTCTCCGGACGGGTACGTTTCATGTTCCAACCTGGTGAAGAGGGAGCCGGTGGAGCTCCAATAATGATCAAAGAGGGTGTGCTTGAAGACGTGGATCGAGCTTTCGCTATTCATATAACTCCAAATATTCCTCATGGTTATGCAGCTTGTCGCCCTGGCCCTTTTATGGCATCTACGGACACGTTACGAGTAACCGTTACCGGAAAAGGAGGGCATGCTTCAACCCCTTATCTGTGTACGGACCCGATACCGGCAATGGCGGCGATGATTACCGCTCTTCAAACCGCAGTAACTCGAGAAATAAATGCTTTTGATCCGGCCTTGATAAGCGTCACTCACGTAAAAGGTGGCACAACAACAAACGTCATACCGGAAACCGTCTTTTTCGAAGGAACTATTCGGTGTGTATCTGAAAGAACAAGAGACAAGATACGTGACTCCATTCGACGTGTATGTACACAGATAGCTTTAGCGCATGAATGTGAAGCTTCTGTGGTTCTTGAAGAGGGATACCCGGTGACCGTTAATCATTCAGGTCAATCAGATTTTTTTGGAAAAGTGTGTGAACAGACTCTTGGAGAAGGAAAATTTTTGACTATGCCCTCTCCGGTTATGGGCGGAGAAGACTTCTCTTATGTTCTTCAACAAGTTCCTGGGGTGATGGCTTTCCTCGGTGTTTGCCCAGAAGATGTACAGGACAGTCTTCAGGCTGCACCATGTCACTCAAACCGTATGCGTCTAAACGAAGACGCCATGGTTAACGGAGTTGCTTTACATGTAGGGATGGTTCTAAATGGCTGAAGATAATCCTTTTGAAAACTTTACAGTTCCTCCATTTAATGAGTTGATGTCTTTAGAGCCTCATGGGCCTGACGTGTATGTGGGGACAAGCCCTCATTATCCGTGGGGTCGTGTCTATGGGGGTCAAGTAGTGGCGCAAGCTCTTCGTGCCGCGGCTTCAACAGTTGACGAGGGATACCATGCGCACTCTTTGCATTCTTATTTCATACGAGGCGGGACGAGTGATGAACCGATTCGTTATGAAGTTGATCGGATTAGAAATGGGCGATCCTTTGTCACCCGACGAGTGGTAGCTCGACAATCTGATGGCGCGATCTTGAATCTTTCTTGTTCTTTTCAAATAGATGAAGAGCAAGTTGATGTACAGGAGTCACAACTTTTAAATGACGTTGGTGAACCTGGAAGCGGAGATTCAGATGATTGGGGATTCATGAATCAACGCATCGCCATACAAGAAAAAGGGCGTACTGCTACTTGGATGAAAGTCGCCGACACGATAGGAAATGACCGAATTCTTCAAGCCTGTGGCTTAGCGTTCGCTTCTGATGAAATGCCCATGAGTACTATCAGGCGATCTCATCCAGTGCTAGAAGGTGTTGAGCGAGGAGATCCCGCTTACTACGAGATGTTTATTGGAGCCAGCCTTGACCATGCCATCTGGTTTCATCGGCAAGCCCCAGCTGACGACTGGTTACTTTACGACTTTCGTTCACATGGTTTGACTGGCGGCCGGGGTCTTTCCACCGGTGAAATCTTTACCCCTGACGGACTTCATGTAGCCACTGTGGTGCAAGAAGGACTCTTCCGACAACGAACAAGATAGAAGGCTAAAGCATTTTTTTTTGAAATGTGTGTAACGATAGACACTGGTGTCAGGGGGTAACTAAGTCATGTTTTTTAAACGAGTCTCATTAATTCTTCTTGCAATAGTGACTTCCACAGCAATTATCGGAATATTTGACGAATTTACGGAAGCCGTTGATAAAGGGTTTGACACCCCTGTAGACCCCCGGTGCATTACTGACTGCGCCACGCACTCAACCAACATCGCAACCGGAGCTGTGTGGTGCGGCTTCTTAGCAATCATATGGCTTGGGATTTTCCGTCGAAGAAGAAAAAAAATGAATCAATCTCTCACGAAAACACCACCTAGAGAACAGGAACCAGTTTTGGCGAAAAAATCTCAAAGAAAGAAAAAATCCAGAGAGGGACTTTTTGATGACTCAGAGGATGATTTTTTCGGATCTGATGACGGACAAGGTTCAATCTTCTCTTAACCACTACACCTGCATCTAAATCAATAACTAACACTCAATACTTCACCTTTGATAACAAATGTGATAATAAATGCAGTACTCTCTTATTAATACCTACTTAGGAGCAACAATGGATGATCCAACAGGAGAACAGACCTTTTCTTGTGTTAAATGCAACGGAACTGATCACGAAACTGGCGAAATAAGAACTACCGGTGCTGGTTTTTCTCGGTATATGAATCTGCAAAATCACAAATTCGGTTACGTCGCATGCAAAAAGTGTGGGTACACGGATTTCTACCGTGACTTCGGTAAAGACAAGGGCTGGAAGTCCGTCTTAGACGTTCTCACCAACTAGAAAAATATTTCTAAAATCGGTGAGCCAAACGACACATGTGTTGTCGGTCACCACACCCAATCATTTTCCTTTTTCTATGCCAGAATGTAAGTGTTACTTTCAGGAGTTTTAATGATTTGTAAAGATAAACCCGTCGCTTTAAACGAAGTGAAAATACTCTCTAACCTCTCTAAACAAGAGTTAAGGTCAGTTGATCGTCTAACGACCACAGTCAATGTTAAAGCCGGTCATCATCTTGCTCGTGAAGGCGAACACGGGCGAGAATTCATGATCATCAGAAAAGGTGAAGCGACCGTTAACCGTGACGGAGAAAAACTAACCCAGTTAAAAAAGGGTGACTTCATAGGAGAAACCAGCGTAATTGCCGGCACCCCTCGCACCGCTACCGTTGTCGCTGATACAGACATGATTATTGACACTATGAATCGTCAAGAATTCTCTATTCTCCTTGACAAAGTGCCACAATTGGCGCGCAAGGTACTGACGTGCACTGTCCAACGAATGCATCAAACGGGAAACTCCTAAGCTAAAAACCTGTCTCCCTCCTTATTTTAGAAAACTAGAGATAAGTTTTCACTATGACTGACAAGCCACGCATCATCCTTGATTGTGATCCAGGCATTGACGATGCTTTCGCTATCGTTACCGCTTCACGATGGGCAGAGATCATTGCCGTAACTACAGTTTCCGGAAACGTCTCCTTAGATAAAACCACTGCGAATGCTTTACGTCTCAGATCTTTAATTGGTTCAGATTTCCCAGTTCATGCTGGCGCTCATAAGCCCCTTGAAGTTGCTCCTCTTTCAGCTGGACATGTGCACGGAGACTGCGGTCTCGGTGGTATAGATCTCCCCTATTCCTCAGAAAGCCCTGACTCAAATAACGCTATTGAATTCCTTGTTGAGGAAACGAGAAAAGAAGAAGGACTGCATCTTGTACCCATTGGCCCTCTAACAAATATTGCTCTCGCTCTTCAAGCAGATCCTGACATGGCTAAAAGAGTGTCTTCGATCACTTTCATGGGTGGTAGCGCTGGAGGGCTTGGAAATGTTACTGCGGCTGCTGAATTCAATATTTATGCAGATCCGGAGGCTGCTCAAGTTGTGCTCCAGAGCGGAAGCCCGGTCTCTATGGTTGGTTTAAATTTGACGCATCAAGTTCAAGTTGGTACCAAAGAAACAGAGATCTGTCATTCAATTGACACTCCAGTAGGTTCTGCCATGGCTTATCTTCTTGACTTCTATGCTGATTTTTATAGGTCTCATCTCGGCACTGACACTGGTTCTATGCACGACCCGTGTGCGGTGCTAGCTATTACTCATCCGGAACTCTTCGCTTTCGAAGAAAAGTACGTGGCAGTTGAAGTCAACGGACAGCACACACGAGGGATGACTCTCGTAGATGAACGAGGCGTTGGATCAGAGTTTGAACCTAATTGTCGGGTCGCCTACAACGTCAATGCTCAGGAGGCTGTTGCTCTGATTATGCAAGCAGTCGCTGAAGTTTGATTTTTAATCAACTGGGTGATGAACAGTAACTACCCATCCTCCCGTGGTTGGAACAGTTGAAAGCCCTACTGTGCTTTGAAGAAGAAGTGAAGCAACCTCTGAGGCAACGATTTGATGTGGATTCATCTCCCAAACCAATCCATGTTTGGCGTGGTCTTGACGCGAAACCCATCCCCCCGGAGGTTTGATCCCGAATTCTTTAAGTTGATCAGAAGCTCCTCGTCCTGATCCATGAGCAACACCCACTGAAGCTGAACTTTGATTATTTCCTGGCACAAATGTGCCAACTGGAACTTTCGGCCCTCGAGCAGAGAACCATGCGAAGAAACCTGGAACTTCGTTTTGATGGTCTTCTTCAACTATGGGTTCTACGTTGATCCACCCGTCTCCTAATCCAACAATTCTTTGAATTGCAGATTCTAAATCTTGCTGCGATTCTGAGTCGATAAAAAGCATCTCTGTTTCGTATTTAGTCATGCCTACTCTTTACCTAAAAGTTTGACCAGTAACTCTCGAACAAGTTTCTCAATTTGATCTCGAACGGTGCGAACTGTCTCAATTTCTTGTCCAGATGGATCATCGATTTCCCAGTTGATATAACTTTTGTTTGGGTATACCGGACAGGTATCTCCACATCCCATTGAAATAACCACATCTACTTCTTTAATCATGTCTTCAGTCCATTTTGTAGGTTTTTGATTTGTGAGATCTATCCCAACTTCAGCCATTGCTTTGACTACCATAGGGTTGACTTGCTCTGCGGGTGTTGAGCCTGCGGAATAAGCCTGAATTGTTTCTCCCCCTAAGTGACGCATCCATCCGGCTCCAATTTGTGATCTTCCAGCATTATGTACACATAGAAACAAAACACTTGATTCGTTAACCATTTTTACCTCAAGAGACGTCACGACGATTGAAAACAATAAATCCAACTAATGCAAAAACAGTTGCTATAGCGAAAGTTATAAAGCCGGCCGTGAGATACGAGTTGGCTGATACTTCAGTCCAGTAGGTTTGCCCAAAATTACTTTGTTTCACCCATTTTGTTGTATCGGCTTCACTAAGGAACGCTCCAGCGTTATATAGAGGGTCCCAAGGCGCTAACCATTTGATCCAAATATTGATGATGATTCCGCCGATGATTTGATAGCCGAGAAGAGACATGACCGCTCCAGCGGTATGGCGTGTGAGTATCGCAACAGTTCCAGAAATAACGCCTAACAAACCCGCTGCGATACCGATTCTTCCTGCCGTTGAAAACAGGTCTATCCAGAACCTGACATCGGCACCTTGTGTGGTCCCTTTTGCCACAGCTGTTGGCCAAAGGGAGAAAGATATTGCGAGGCTTCCTATTGTTGCTACTAAAGCGGATCCTATGAATGTTGTGAGGTATTTTGCGAGAAGTACTCGATTTCGTCGTGGTTCCCATAAAAGAACTTGCTCAATGGTGCCAAATCTGTATTCCGCACCAAAAAATGATG
>CAJXEU010000044.1 GCA_913052525.1 uncultured Actinomycetes bacterium | reverse complement strand
ACCCATGTAGACACAACATTCCATGCCAAGAAGAGCAGCTGCCGTTGCTGTGGCAACACCATGCTGGCCTGCACCTGTCTCTGCTAATAAACGAGTCTTGCCCATTCGTTGAGCCAGAAGTGCTTGACCGAGAACATTGTTGATTTTGTGTGAGCCGGTGTGATTCAGGTCTTCACGTTTTAAAAGCACTCTGCAACCCAATTCCTTGGATAAGTTCGGGCAGTCCGTTAAGGGCGATGGTCTACCTGCATACTCGGAGAGTAACTGATCTAAATGAGAACGAAAGTCTTCATCTGCCCATGCGTCTTTGAAAGACTTTTCTAATTCTAAACAAGCCGGTATCAGAGTTTCTGGAATAAATCGCCCTCCAAATTCTCCGAAACGCCCTGATTCGTCAGGATTCCTAAGACCGTTAATTTCACCTGAACTCATAATTCTTCTTCCCAATTAAACGGACGATTTTCTGAACCAAGGTACTCCTCTGGTTCTGCTGCTCGAGCTGCTTCTATGAAGGCTCGTAGTTTACGCGGATCTTTTCTCCCTGCCTCAGATTCAACCCCGGTTGCAGTATCTACACCCCATGGATTGACTTGCTCTATAGCGATTCCAACATTTTCAGGTGTCAATCCTCCCGCCAAGAGAATACGTCGGTTATTAGATGCTCCTTCTGCCAAAGACCAGTCAAATACTTCACCCGAACCTGGAGAAGGTGAATCTAGTAAAAGAACATCTGCACCGAAATCATCAAACCGGTTCAACTCCGGGGATCCTGCTGGCAAACCACGAATAGTGACTGGAACTCGCTCAGCTATCCATTGACACTCTGCAGGTGTTTCTCGGCCATGCAACTGAACAGCTCGCAGATTTGCCCGGTTAACAGTGTCCATAACTTTTTCTTTGCCAGCATCTCTAAAAACTCCGACTGTTAAGATATCTGCCGGTAGTTGACGTGCTATGTCGCGTGCTCTAGAAACTGCGATTTGTCGTTGTGAAGGAGCAAAAATGAAACCAATCGCATCTGCTCCAAGGGCAGTAGCCAAGAGCGCATCTTCTTCTCTCGTTATTCCGCAAATCTTTACGAACATAAGGAAATTTCCACCAATCTTCTACCTATCGGCTGCGGTACGCAGACCAGTGACTCTCTCTGCACGATTTTCAGATTGAACTAGATACTCGCCCACTAAGACGGCCCTATAGCTTGCAGCATGCAGTTTAGGAATATCCTCTGGTGAATTTATACCTGACTCTGCCACCTTGGTTACGCCAGAAGGTAAAAGTTTACCTATACGTACAGCACGATCAGTATCCACTTCAAAAGTTTGTAGATCTCGTTGGTTGACTCCAATTATTTGAGCGCCAACCACTAATGCTCTTTCAACTTCGTCTTCATCGTGTACTTCCACTAAGGCATCTATCTCTAGTTCATTTGCTAACGCTATGAAATCTTTCAATTCGTGATCATCTAACGCTGCAGCAATCAGTAGAACTGCGTCTGCTTCCATGATCCGAGTATCACAAACATCTCGAAGGTCCACTGTAAAATCTTTTCTTAATATTGGGAGGCTACACGCGGCTCGAGCTTCTCTGAGATCCATCGATGAGCCACCAAAATATTGGTTGTTAGTTAAAACTGAGAGGGCAGATGCTCCCCCTTTTTCATATTCTTGACTCACAAAACTTGGAATTAGGTCACTTACCAATTCACCAAGTGAAGGAGATCGTTTTTTTATTTCGGCAATAACCGCCATTTCATTAACCGGAGAACTCATCAACGCCTTGTTGAAACCTCGTGGCGGTTTAACTTCCCCGGCTTTTTCTATGAGGGCATCAAGAGATCTGGTATCACCACGAGATTCGTGGCGATGAAAATCTAAAATTTCATCCAAATAAGTGCCCACAAAACAAGGTTACTCATCCGCAGAGCCTGCTTGCGAACTTATTTCTTTAGTAATTCAAATAAAGAAAACTTTCTTAACATACTCCTAACACTTGTCTGGCATGATGGTGGAGTGAAAGTTGAACCGGTAGTAATGATCGTTGAAGATGATCCAAATATCGCTGATCTAGTTGATCTGTACTTACGAAACGACGGATGTGACGTATTCCAGGCTTCAAACGGGAAAAGAGCTTTAGAAATTTTTGAACTAAGGCGCCCTGATCTCGTTATTTTAGATATAGGTCTACCTGATCAACTGGATGGATTTGAAATTTGTAAATCTATTCGCGAGCGTGGAGATGTTCCAATAATCATGTTGACTGCGCGAGATGATGAGATAGATCGAGTGGTCGGCTTTGAGTTAGGTGCTGATGACTATGTCACTAAACCCTTTAGTCCAAGAGAACTAGTCGGACGAGTGAGAGCTGTTTTACGTCGGTCAAAGGGACCGCTAGATATTTCAATTGAAGTAATTGATATCGGGAACGTGCGTATTGATAGTAAACGGTGCGAAGCAACTTTAAACGATGAAGTTGTACCACTAACAGCACAAGAATGGTCTCTGCTTATTTATTTTGTTGAAAATAAGGGACAAGCTCTTTCTCGTCGACAGATACTTAACGGTGCTTGGGAAATTGACTGGATAGGAGATGAGCGAACTGTGGATGTTCATGTTCGACAACTTCGCAAAAAACTTGGTCCTTCTCTTACATTAGATACTGTTCGCGGGATTGGGTATCGACTCGACTAATGCAGAAAAGACTCATATTTTCTTTCGTTGGAGTGGTTGTAATTGGTTTATTGATTGCGGGACTTGGAACCTTCTTTCAGGCTGATTTAGATCGCTCTCAACACACTCAAAAAGAATTAATAGACACAGCACGTTCAACGACTGCGTTTCTTACTGAAAGCCTTTCTGATAGGCGTCCACTCAGTAGAGAAAAAGTGAAAACTATCACTCAAATTTCCGAAGTAAACGAATACGGAATCATCATTTTCAATCCGATCACCAAACGACAAACTATTTTGTCAGATTTACCTAGTGGAGTTGAATCAGATGAACTTGATTTCAAAATTTTAGAGGAACGCGGTTACCTTTCTGGAACGAAAGATGACAGAGTGTGGGTTGCCGCTATTGCAGAAGAAAAACTTGATAATGGAGCAATCGCTGCTGTGGTTCTTTCCGATGATCTTGATGATGTTCTCGGCGAAGCCGATCGTTGGTTCCTAGTTGCGGCCATTTTTGCCGTTTGCCTCGCTGCAATTGTTGCTACTTGGCTCGGTAAACGATTCTCACAGCCTGTCGTTGAAGCCGCTAAAACTGCAAGAAGTCTTGCTTCTGGAGATTTGTCGGCACGACTTCCCGAACTTCCTAAAGGTTCTTCAGAGGAAACCGTAGATCTTGTCCTCGCTATAAATTCCATGGCTGAGTCAATGGAAAGAGCTCGCGGGGTTGAACGACAGTTTCTGCTGTCGGTTTCACACGACTTGCGAACTCCGATGACTTCTATTCAGGGGTACGCCGAAGCCATTATCGATGGGGCTACTGATAACCCACGACATGCCGGAGAAGTCATACTGACAGAGTCAAGACGTCTTGATCGTCTAGTCAGCGACCTCTTAGAACTTGCCCGACTTGACGCACAACACTTCACTCTCATGATTAGTGAAATTGATTTAACCAATGAAATGAAGAAATCAGCAGACGGCCTTCGTCTTTTAGCTTCAAAAATGGGAGTTGATCTGGTTGTTACTTCCCCACCAAACCCTCTATTTATAAACGGAGATTCTGACCGGGTTGGGCAAGTAATTGGAAATCTTCTTGAAAATGCTATTCGATACGCTGATACAAAAATCGTTCTCAGCGTTCGTTCCGCAGATGACAATATAGAACTATCTGTAACGGACGATGGACCAGGAATAAGTGAAGAAGATTTACCACATGTCTTTGAACGCCTTTATGTCTCGCGACATCAACCTTTAGAACGGGAGTCTGGTTCCGGCTTAGGTTTAGCAATCGTAAAAGAGTTAGTGACCGCGATGAACGGTGACGTTCGAATTTTCTCTACTGTTGGTTCTGGAACCACAATAAAAGTCGAATTCCCAACGAAATAAATTCAGATTCTGATTATTTGAATCAAAGACCCGTTCTGGTGTATCTGTGTGACACCTTCAGCTGAACGGTGACGATACCCGAGTGCACAAAATTCATCTTCCATTTCACTTGCACTAGTTATTTCTAAAACCTCTTTACCTTCATGAGATAAGACTGATCCAGGAGTGAGTGGATCTCTAGATCCCTTTAATAAAACTAAATGTTTCGGAGGTCCAGCCACTCGGCTATCAACTCTCGCCACGAGTTCTTGCCCCGTGTAGCAACCTTTTTCGAAAGAAACTGATCTCTCAACTAACCCAGTTGCTGCCGGAATCGTCTTATTTGTAATTTCAGACCCCATTGCCGGTATACCGGCTGGTATACGAACTTGATCCCATGTTCCAGAAGGTTCACTCTCAGAAATTTTCAACTCTGTAAAAGAAAAATAGTCAGTGGCTTTCAGAGAAGGCCACTCAAAAGGTATTGATTTCAAATTCTTGAGTTCTTCTGGTGCTGGATTTTCAGAGCCTAAAAACGTATACATGTTGAATGGTGAAGCTTCTATTGTGCATTTTGTCCGTATCAAAAACCTGTTCAATCGATCTATTACCTCTTTAGCGAAACCTGAATCCATATCAAGAAGGAAGCGTTCTTCTTCAAGACACATGACTCTTAGCCATGCCACGACTAGGCCCGAGGGGTCAAGCAAAAAAGACCAAGCTGCTGAGTCTTGATTTAGGTTTTCTATGTCCTGACTTAGTTGTCCTTGCAGAAAAGAACGAGCTTCTGGTCCAGAAACATCAACGAAATCTCGCTCTCTTCGAATTAAACGAATGTCACTCATTCTTTTTTCTACGCGACTCGGTCATTCTGCGAGCCGCAGGTATGGCCACCAGGAGGGCTTTTGCTTTATTTTGACATTCAAGGTATTCCAGTTTTGGGTCACTGTCTGCAACTATTCCTGCTCCGGCTTGGACTGAAGCCACTCCGTCTCTGATTAACATCGTTCTTATTGTTATTGCTGTGTCTATATTGCCTGAGAAATCAAAGTACCCAACTACGCCGGCGTAAGGACCCCTTTTTACCGGCTCGAGTTCATCAATTATTTGCATTGCTCTAACCTTTGGAGCTCCAGAAACTGTGCCTGCGGGAAGAGTTGCTTTCAGAACATCTATTGGTGTAACGCCTTCTGCGAGATTTCCTGTTACTTGGCTAGTCAAGTGCATCACATGACTGTATCGCTCTAAAGCCATTAACTCTTCAACGGTTTCAGTTCCAAATTCAACTACCCTTCCAAGATCATTTCGAGCCAAGTCCACGAGCATAATGTGTTCTGCGCTCTCCTTTGGATCCTCCAGAAGTTCACTGGCCATTCTCTTGTCTTCGTGTTCTGATCTGCCTCTCCACCGAGTGCCTGCTATTGGTCTTGAAATTACCTGATTGTCTAAAAGTTGTACCATTGGCTCCGGTGAGGCGCCCACAACCGTCATCTCTTCATAACGAAGGAAATACATATACGGGCTTGGGTTGATTTGACGGAGTACTCTGTAGACGTCAAAAGGTTCCGCCTCTAACTCAACGTCAAACCTTTGCGAAAGAACAACCTGAAAGATGTCGCCGCTGAGTATGTAGTCGCGTGCGGCCTCAACCGCGGCAGTGTACGTGTCTTCTGCCATGGTTGAAGTCACTTCTGGAACTTCGTCCTCTTTGGAAGGTGGTTGCATCAAAGGCTCATCTAGAGGGCGAGCACCAGCTGCCGCTAAAGACTCAAGGCGATTTAATGCATCGTCATATGCTTGATCTATCTCAACTTGACTAGACCCCTCAGGCAATAACACGTTGACTAGAAGAAATGCACGTTGACGCCAATGATCTATCGCTACTAAATCTCCTATGACCGACATGACAGCATCCGGAAAACCTCGGTCATCCCGTGGGATATCCGGAAGTACTTCAATTTCTCGAACTACGTCGTACCCTAAATATCCGATCAAACCGCCGTGAAGAGGTGGAAGCCCTTCAATTTCAGGTGATTGATAACGTTCAAGCAGACCTTCGAGAGCTCTTAACATCCCACTATCTATTTCTATACCCTCAGGTAACTCTCCTTCGACTTCTATTGAATGCTCGCGTGACGTCAGAGTCAGTAATGGGTTTCGACCAATAAATGACCAGCGACCCCATGATTCGCCGCGATCAACACTTTCTAATAAGAACCCTTCTCCCTCTCCTACACATCTGGCAAAAAGAGAAACTGGGGTAGTTAAGTCTGCTAGAAGTTCACGCCAGACAGGAATAACACTGTGATTTTTTGCTAAGTCCTGAAACGACTGGCGATCTGGAGACGGCACCGTTTAGTTGTCCCTTTTACTAAATGAGCGGAAGAAGCAACTGTACTCTCCAGTGTGACAGGCCCCTTTCCCTTCCTGTTCTACTTTAAATAGAAGAGTGTCACCATCACAGTCATAAAATGCTTCGCGAATATACTGGCGGTCGCCAGAGGTTTCGCCCTTACACCAATACTCTTGCCTACTTCGACTCCAAAACCACGTGCGTCCGGTAGACAAAGATTTCTCTAAAGACTCTCTGTTCATCCATGCCATCATTAGAATCTTGCCGGTTCCTATTTCTTGAATAATTGCAGGAACAAGCCCATCATTGTTGTAAGTAATGATTTCTGCCTCTTCATCACCTAAGGCGAATAATAGATCTGAAGTTGGGCTTTCTTCTGTTTCTGACATGAGTTCAGTCTAGGGGAAAGGACCTATCTGTCGTGAAGTATTTAAAGGTAGAGCCCTGTGCTTCCTTCTTCAAGCCTTGGTGATGCAACAGCATGAACATCTCGTTCTCTCAGAATTATGTACTCGGACCCTTTAACTTCAACTTCGTATCGATCTTCTGGGTTGAATAAAACCTGATCTCCAACTTCCATGGCACGAACATTAGGCCCTGCTGCAACAACTTCAGCCCAAGTCAATCTTTTTCCCAACTGGGCAGTAGCAGGTATGAGTATTCCTCCTGATGAACGTCTTTCTCCTTCTCCATCGTCGATACTCACTAAGACACGATCATTTAGCATCTTGATTGGAAGACCTTCTTCGGATGGTCCAGGAAGATTATAGATTTCAGACTCGCTCACTCACTGAACGGTAGCGGGCTAAATCACTGATGCGGTCTAACTGAAATACCTGCATCTTTCATGTGTTGCTTCGCTTCAGAAATAGTATGGTCACCGAAATGGAAGATAGAAGCCGCTAATACAGCATCTGCTCCGCCTTCTGTCACCCCCGCTGCTAGATGCTCTAAATTTCCTGCTCCCCCGCTTGCAATCAATGGGACACTGCATTCACTCCCAAGTTCCCTAAGCATCTCTAAGTCAAACCCATCCAAAGTCCCATCTTTATCCATAGAAGTTTGAAGAATTTCACCCGCTCCTCTTTGTACCACCTCTTCTATCCAATCTTTTGCATCAAGACCAGTAGCTGTTCTTCCCCCATGGCTGAAAACTTCAAATTTCCCGAGACCCGATGCAGTGCGCTTAGCATCAACAGCAACAACTACACATTGTCTTCCAAATTCTTCGGCTAATTCTGTGACTAGTTCTGGACGTTCTATTGCGGCAGTATTGACAGAAACTTTATCTGCGCCTGCACGAAGTATTTTTCTAGCATCTTCAAGGCTTCGAATTCCGCCTCCAACCGTAAACGGTATAAATACTTGCTCTGCTGTTTTATAAACAACATTTATCATCGTTTGTTGGGCTTGCGGTGTAGCTGCTATGTCTAAGAAAACCAGTTCATCTGCGCCCTGATTGTCATAGTGGGCTGCTAGCTCTACAGGATCTCCGGCGTCACGCAACTCTAGGAAATTGACTCCTTTAACGACACGACCGTTATCAACATCTAGGCATGGGATGATTCGTACTGACTTCAAGAAATACCCTCAATTTTTAAAGCTTCAAATAGGCTGAATTCTTTCTCATAAATTGCCTTTCCAATGATTACACCCTCTAAAAACTTTTGTGAAGCTTCTAGTTTCTTTAGATCTTCAATGTCTTGAATTGAACCTACTCCTCCCGAAGCCACAATATTTATATTGCTTTCATCTAAAGAAGACCGAAGAATTTCTAAATCTGGTCCATCCATAGTTCCATCTTGTTCTATCTGAGTAACTATGAAAGCATCCACTTCATCTTTAGAATATTTTCGCATTCCTTCAACTAGCGAAACTCCAGTTCTTCTCGTCCAACCATGTGTAGCGATCTCGTCTCCCCAAACGTCTAAACCAACCGCTACACGCCCGTATTGAGAAGCTTTACGAACTACGTTCGGGTTCTCAATAGCGACAGTTCCAATAACAACTCGTTCCACGCCGACAGCAAACATGTTTCGCGCTTCACTTTCTGATCGAATCCCCC
>CAJXEU010000043.1 GCA_913052525.1 uncultured Actinomycetes bacterium | reverse complement strand
TGGAAGCAACAATAGTTGCAGAAATAGACTCAAAAAAAGTAAGTGAGACTCGAGCTAACTATCCCTTCATGAATGATCGAAAAACGTGACACCTGTTCCCTCCACTCTTGAACGGGCGCGTCAAATAGTAGAACCCGAAATAGAAGCAGCAGTTACTAGCCTGTGCCCTGAACTCATTCATCCGGTGCGTTACCACTTCGGATGGGAAGAGGTTGATGGGTCTCCCTCTTTGGCTAAGTCCGGTAAAGGGCTTCGACCAGCATTAGCAGTCCTCTCTGCCGAAGCGGTAGGAGCTCCAGCTGCAACTGGAGCGTTAGGGGCAGTTGCAGTAGAACTCATTCACAATTTTTCTTTAATACATGATGACATAATCGACGGAGATACTAAACGAAGGCATCGAGCTACTGTCTGGAAAGCATTTAGTGTTGACGACGCAGTGATAAGCGGAGACGCATTACACACTTTGGCATTTCAAGTTCTTCTTGAAGAGCCTTCTTCTGAAAAAGTAGAAGCGGCATCACGGTTAGCTAAAGCGACTACGTTGATGCTCGCAGGGCAGGCAGCTGATATGGCTTTTAATAATCAACCAGTAGTGACATTTGAAGATTGTGTCTCTATGGAAGCTGGAAAAACAGGGGCGCTCCTCGGTTGTGCTGCCAGTATTGGGGCCGTACTATCCAGAGCACAAGAGGCTCAAATAGTTGCATTAGATAATTATGGTCAAAAATTAGGCATAGCCTTTCAAGCAGTTGACGACATTCTGGGAATTTGGGGTAACCCCGAGATAACCGGAAAACCAGCTGGTAATGACTTACGGGAAAGAAAAAAATCAATGCCTGTGGCATTTACGCTTAGTTTAAAAAGTTCTGAATCTGAAGAGTTAGAAGCGATGTATGCGGCATCAAACGATTTGAATGAACTAGAAATTAAAAAAGCAATGCAGCTCATTGAAGAAGCAGGCGGAAGAGAACGAACACAAGATGAGGCACAAACTCAACTAAAGGGTGCTCTTGAAGCGCTACACAGTGCCGAATTTCATCAACGTCCTCTTGAAGAACTCAAGGAAATCGCAATCTTTGTCAGAGAACGAGACCATTAATAAATGGTGTAACCGCCATCAACAACTATGTTCTGACCAGTGTGATAAATAGCTTCAGGGTCACACAAGAAAGTTGCAGCCGGCACCATGTCTTCTGGCTCCCCCCATCGACGAACAGGAGTCCTCGTCGTTGTAGCTTCACGAAATTTATCCCAGCCATAGCCTTGCTCAGTCATATCGGTTTTTGTCCATCCAGGACTTAGAGCGTTTACACGAATTCCGTACCTAGCTACTTCGACTGCAAGTCCGCGTGTGAGACCAAGAAGGCCAGTTTTTGCCACTCCATATGGAATGTTATTTGCCGCACCGTGCACAGCAGCAGTGGAAGAAACAGCAACCAAAGCGCCACCCGTTCCACGTCCAATAAGATGCTCTACAGCGGCACGAAAAGTCATGAAAACACCGTCAAGGTCAACAGCCATGACCCTTCTCCACTCTTCAAGTGAGGTTTTGTGAATAGGTGATCCATCTCCAGGAATTCCTGCATTTGCGACAACAATGTCAATTTTTCCCATCTCAGCAACAGTCTGAGTAAAGGAATCGTTAACAGAGGTTTCGTCACCTACGTCAACAACGTAAGCATGAGCTGTTATCCCTTGATCACAAAGAGTGGCTAATGCTGAATCATTTTTCTCAGGATTTCTCCCCCAGATAGCAACATCGGCGCCTGCTTTCCCTAAACCTTCTGCAATTGCCAAACCAATACCGCCATTACCGCCAGTAATTAGTGCAGTTTTTCCCGTGAAATCTTTCACAAGAGTTCCTTTCTCATAGGTCTCTTAAATGAATGTAACTCTTCTTCGACGTCAGTATGAAATTTACAACCGAGTAAATGATCATTGACCATCCCGACTGATTGCATAAAGGCATACATAGTGGTTGGTCCGACAAAAGACCACCCGCGTTTTTTCAAATCTTTACTCAATGCAGTTGATTCTTCTGTGCTAGCAGGAATCGAGTTGCTAGATTTATGGCTTATTTTTTTCGGCTCCCATGCCCATATATAAGTTGAAAAAGAATCAAATTCTTTTCTAAGTTCAAGAAATTTTTGAGCATTGTTTATAACAGATTCGATTTTGCCGCGATGTCGAACAATGCCTTTGTTCTGAAGTAACCGCTCCACGTCTTTGACTTTAAAATTTGCGACAATCTCCGGATTGAATCCCTCAAAACTTGATCTAAAGGCTTCTCGTTTTCTCAAAATTGTTAACCATGAAAGGCCGGCTTGAAAGCCTTCAAGACAAATTTTTTCAAACAAACGAAATTCGTTGGTGACGGGTCGCCCCCATTCAAGGTCATGATATGCAATGTAGTCTTCGTGATCTCCGGGCCACCAGCAACGATCTATTCCATCGAGTCCAGAAATTATTCGATCAGACATTCTGCGTTCCTGATGTGTTTCGCCATACACCCTTACAGTACGCTCAAACAACAGTTATTTGTCTAACTAGCGGAGATATCAATGATTATTATTGCCGGAACTATTACCTGTGATCCTGAAAAGATGGAAGACGCAGTAGAGGCTATTCGCCCACTTATGGAAGCTACTCAAGCGGAAGAGGGATGCATCGATTACGTGCTCAGCGCTGACCCTCTAACCCCAGGCGTGATACGCATATTTGAGAAATGGGAAAGCGATGAGGCGATAAAAAACCATATGCGTGCCCCACACATGGCAGATTTTCAAGGAAAAATAGCTAACTTCGGGGTTACAGCAATGTCAGTTGAACGCTTTGACGGGGCTACGCAAAGCAAACTTTTTTAACTAGGCAGAAACATCAGTTCCTACAGGAATCCCATCAACAATTTGATCAAGATATTCCGAGAGTCCCCAGCCAACAGAATCATCGCAAGTGTATTTTGTGAGACCTTCAGTTATACGAGTCAATAATTCATCACCTTCAGGAGTGGTTCGACGGTTACGTAGAGGAATCAGCGAAGCAATCTCGCCTTTTACCTCGTAACTGCGATTGTCTGTTTGTATCTTTGCTACGAGACCAGTTTGATACCAGTTTTCATCCCAAATTGATTCAATAGATGCTTCTCGAATCAGGTGATATTTATCTCCTTCAAGAACCATGCCGCCGGCTCGAACGTTGATCCCATCACTACTCACCAAGGAAATCATCATCGCGAAGTCTTCGCTGAAAGCCATGGGGAGCCAGCGATACCAAGAAATTGCTTGCCAAAAACGTGCTCCCCAAGATTTGTCACGTAAGCCAAGCCCGTTGATTTCAAAAGACTCTCCATCAACTTCAATAGTTCCTGTTCCTCTCATATGTTGTTCATAGTGGGCTTTTGAGAAGGATTGTTCCGGATTCTGTTCTGGTTCTTTGCCGGTAGCAGCATCAACTGGTCGCCCACCAAACATTGGAGAAATACCATGAAAGTCAATGTTCACTTCACATTTCACTATGGGATTTTCAGTAAAAGCTATTTTCGGATTTGCCATTTGCAAGGGGTCTGACAGCAAACAAACATCACCAGAGTATTTGACTCGAAGATGTTCAAACGGTTCAACAACTTCAATGCTGAGCCCTCCTGCATCAAACACGTCGTTAGTTGAAATTTTTGGACGCTGATACATGAAACCAATCCGGCCATCGGGCAAGTAGATACAACAGGACATCTCTGCGTATCCCTCGTTTACTCGATTACCAATACGAAACCACCCTCCAACTCGTTTGTCATGATCAATTACGTTGAAATACATTGATTCATTAAAATTTGAAATTGTTCCAGCATCATGGTTGAACTCGTCTTCGGGTTCAAGAACAATTCGGGTGGATAAACGATCAGATTCACTCATGCACTACATCTTGGCAGGCTTAAGTGGCTCAGGCTTGGTCGGAACAAAACTTCAAAGATTAAAAAAATTTCTCCCCGCTTCTGTTCATCTAGTGAAACTCGGTGTAAATTCAAATTTATGGATATACGAAAAATTACAAGTGTTGCCGACATCATTCTTACTGGAGCGGCAGAAAAACCCGAAGCAGAAATGATTGTATTTGAAGGTCAACGTGTCACTTGGCAAGAAATGAAGGACCGAGCAGCACAAGCAGCCAATGCAATGGGTGCCGATGGTGTAGGTAATCAAGAACGCATTGCCTATTTAGATAAAAACGGTCTTGAATATTTTGAATTGGCTTTTGGTTGCGGATTTATCAATGCTGTCACCGTTGCTGTTAATTGGCGGTTAGCTCCTCCAGAGATGGCCTATATCATCAATGACTCTGAAGCCAAAGTGCTCGTTATTCACGAAGAGTTCTCCGAACAACTCGCTGCTTTCGAATCTGACCTTGAACATGTACAACGGATTGTTGTCATAGGCAACCATGACACCCATGTTTCTTATGATGAATGGCGCAATGCACAATCAACAGAATGTGAAATGACTCCGGCAGGTGGCGGAGATGTTTCCATGCAGCTCTACACCTCAGGAACAACAGGCCTCCCTAAAGGAGCTCAGTTAACAAACGACAATTTTCAAGCATTATTCAAAGTCGTTAAGTGGCAAATGACTGGCGACTCAAGAAACATGGTCGTTATGCCGCTATTCCATATTGCTGGAAGCGGCTGGGCTTTATTTGGTATGGGATGCGGAGCGACATCTATCATGATGCGTGACTTTGATCCGGTAGGGGCTCTTCAACTAATAGAAACAGAGAAAGTCTCTCATGCCATCTTCGTTCCTGCGATCCTCGGGTTCTTCTTATTAGTTCCAAGTGAAGGCATTGACTTGAGTTCTATGGAACTTATCGCTTATGGCGCCTCACCAATTACCCAAGATGTATTGGTTAAATCCATGGAACAGTTCGGATGCCAGTACATGCAGGTATATGGACTATCTGAAACCACTGGGGCAGTTACACAGTTAGACCCAGAAGATCATGATCCAGGAGGCCCAAGAGAGCACCTGCTTCGCTCAGCTGGAAAGGCAATTGAAGGGGTCGAACTAAAAATCGTAGATGAAGAAACAGGCGAATCTCTTCCAGACGGAGAAGTGGGTGAAGTCTGGATTAAAGGCAATCAGAACATGATTGGGTACTGGAAACTCCCAGAAGCAACCGCTGAGTCTCTACCTGGAGGCGGATGGTTCCGGTCAGGCGATGCCGCCTATATTCGAGACGAGTATCTCTATATTCATGATCGGGTGAAAGACATGATTATTTCTGGCGGGGAAAATGTTTACCCAGCAGAAATCGAAAATGCTCTTATGGCACATGAAGCAATAGCAGACGTTGGAGTTATCGGTGTCCCAGACGAAAAATGGGGAGAAGTAGGCAAAGCGATGGTGGTTGTAGCACCTGGAAGCGAAATCACTGAAGAAGAAATTATTTCCTTTGCTCGAGAGAGACTTGCCGGTTTCAAATGCCCACAAAGCGTTGATTTCGTAGAAATGCTTCCACGTAATCCATCGGGGAAAATACTTAAGCGCGAATTACGGGAACCTTACTGGGAAGGTCGAGAGAGGCAGGTTTAGTCGCCGCCCGCTACCGCTACTTATGCTACTCCCGACTAGAGTCACCGATCATGGATAGAAATTTAGAAGGAAAAGTAGCGATCGTTACCGGTGGATCTCGTGGAATTGGCCGATCAATAGCCCAAACAATGTCACAGGCTGGCGCCAAAGTAATGATTACAAGCCGCAAAGCCGACGCATGTGAAGAAACTGCAGAAGCCATCACTAAAGAAACAGGTGGAGAAGTAGCTTATGTCCCAGGTCATGTTGGAAGATCTGAAGATATCGAAAGAGTCATAACCAGGACACTTGATTCATTTGGCGCCATTGACATTCTGGTAAACAATGCTGCAACCAATCCATATGCAGGTCCTGTTATAGATGTTGATCTACCACGCTGGGAAAAAACATTTGATGTAAACGTGACTGCTCCGCTCGCTTGGGTCCAAGCATGTTGGAGCGCTCACATGAAAGAACATGGTGGAAATATTATAAATATTTCCTCGGTAGGAGCTTTCTCCACAAATGCGATTCTCGGAGTTTATGACATTACTAAGTCAGCTTTAATACATTTAACTCAACAACTTGCAGCCGAACTTGGCCCAAACACCCGAGTAAATGCAATTTGCCCAGGGTTGATTAAAACAGACTTTGCTCGAGTTCTTTGGGAAGAAGGACGAGGCGACCATGTGGCCCAAATGTATCCATTGAAGCGACTTGGCGAAGTGGAAGATATCGCAGAAGCAGCCTTATTTTTAGCTACAGAATCTTCTGGCTGGGTCACTGGACAAGCGATAGTTGTTGATGGTGGCGGACTCGCAGGGTTCGGAACCCCAACAGTTTCTCTGTAACCCACTAGTTAAACGAACTAGACGTCTAACTGATTTCCGAGACTCTCCGTAGCATCAATAAATTCTTGCACCATCTCTAACACCACTTGTGCTGCGGGACGTGAACGATTCATAGATCCAACGATTTGACCAACAAAATAGGTAGCTAATTTCTCTGCTCCAGACCCACTCCGATGAGCAGACCGGTTAATTCTTTGTTGAGTCCCGCCCGTCAAAATTGATTGCAAGGGCATACCTAAAGGATCAGGAGTGTCTTCACGATCCCATTCATCTGTCCACGCAGTTCGAAGCATTCGTGCTGGTTTACCGGTAAGAGAACGAGATCTCAGCGTGTCATGGGTGTTAGCTTCAAGCATTTTTTGCTTAACAACAGGATGAGTCTCCGCTTCCTCAGTAGTTAACCAAACAGAGCCACACCAAACTCCTGCCGCCCCTAAAGCCATAGCCGCCGCCATCTGTCGCCCACCACCTATACCACCAGCGCCAAGAACAGGAACTGGAGAAATAGCATCGACTACATCAGGAATCAAAACCATTGTTCCAATCTCTCCTGTATGACCACCAGCTTCAGCTCCTTGAGCGATAATTAAATCAGCCCCAGCATTAACATTCCGTTCAGCATGAACTCGAGAACCAGCTAAAGCCGCCACCTTTACCCCTACTTCATGGCATTGTTCAATCATTTCTGGCGGTGGAGGGCCAAGAGCGTTGGCCATAAGAGCAGGCCCATGAGATAACGCTATTTCTAATTGCTCTCCGGCTCTGTTGGCAGAAAAAGGAGCGTCCGCAGAATTACCTAGAGAACTCCAAGCAGGTCCTTGACCATCAGCTTCTTCATCTTGTGGGACTTCATAGCGTGTTAAAAGATCGTTGAGGAAATCGCGATGTTCACCCGGAATTAAAGCAGCAACATCTGCCATGGTTAGACCGCCACCGTCGTCTCCTGCATAACGAGCAGGAACAATTAAATCCACTCCAAAGGGAAGGTCACCGATTTCATCTCGGATCCATGCCAAATCTATTTCAAGATCTTCATCAGAATGACCTACTGCCCCAAGAACTCCCATACCGCCGGCTTTGCAAACTGCAGCGACTACATCTCGACAATGAGAGAAAGCCAAAATAGGAAATTCAATTTTAAACATTTCGGTAACTGGAGTTTTCATTAGAGTCCTGTCTTTTTAATACCTCTGACTTCTTATCTTAGAGACGTTACTCGGTACCAGAGCAATGATGGAAATAGTAATAACAGAATTAATCAACTCATCATGAATGATCAAAGACTGACTATTTATGAGTTTTAAGAAGCCTCATAAGTTCAAAAACAGCGTTCATTGAAAGCCCGATCACATTTTCTTGACACCCGTGAACTCTAGAAATCAAATCAGCGCCGCGCCCTTGAATGGCATATCCTCCTGCTTTATCAAGAGGCTCACCAGTTTTTACGTAATCTTCGATCTCTTCATCGGTCAAGTCTCGAAAAGTGACCTCCGAGCTAACCACTCCGGAAATATCTTGACAGTCATGACGGAAAGCTATCCCGCCAACAATTTGGTGAGTTCGTCCAGAAAGACTTTCAAGCATCGCTGTTGCTCTCTTTTGAGTACCAGGCTTACCCAAGATTTCATTGTCTATAACCGCAACAGTGTCGGCAGCGAGACCAGTTTCTTCAACCTCTACGACATCTCTTAATTTCTCTAAGGCCAGTCGTTCAACTAAGGCCGAAGGAAATTCACCAGATTTAGGCGTCTCATCAATTTGAGGAATTCGCACCTCTATTGTGAATCCGTAATCTTGCAGCAAACGAAGCCGCTGAGGCGATTGAGAAGCAAGAATGAGTGTCTTATCCACCTGACACCAGCACTTCAGCTTCAGCCGGTGGGGGAGTTACGTCATTTGGGTCGTTTAACCACCCTTCTGGTAAAAACACTTTTCTTGGCCCGCCTCTGTGACTGCGCGGAATACGTAAAGATTCAGGATCAAGAGACAGATCGGAATTCAAATCAGAAAGGCAAAGTTTTAAGTCGTCAAGTGATTCAATCATTTTGAGT
>CAJXEU010000042.1 GCA_913052525.1 uncultured Actinomycetes bacterium | reverse complement strand
AGGGACTAAGCAAACGAGCTAAATACATTGCGGTTGCTTCTCCTTCAATATTTGGGTTAGTTGCAAGAATTACTTCCGTTACCTGCTCGTCATCAATTCGTGCAAGTAGTTGTGAAATGTTGAGTTGATCTGGTCCAACTCCTTCAATTGGACTTATTGCTCCACCTAAAACGTGATAGCGGCCTTGAAACTCACCTGTTCTTTCCACTGCAACAATGTCACGAGCTTCTTCAACCACACAAAGTAGGCCAACTTCACGACGAGGGTCGCTACAAATTCCGCAAACTTCAGCTTCAGCGATATTAAAGCATCGTGTGCAAAATTGAACACGTAGCTTCATTTCAGAGATTGCATGAGTAAATCGTTCAACATCTTCAGTAGGTAACTTCATTAAATGAAACGCGAGACGTTGAGCTGATTTCGGGCCTATGCCTGGCAAACGTCCTAATTCATCTATTGCATCTTGAACAACATCGGCGTACATGATTAATTCATGATCCTGAATCTATTATTTCTGCACCGGGGAATGCTTTGATTACCTGATCAGTTGCAGACCCTTCGGAAGCTTCTGCAGAAATTGAACCGGTGGTGTCTACCTCTAAATCTTCTTTCTTTGGTTTCGGTTTTGAAGGCTCTAACTTTGTTGAAACAACAATCAGTTGAAGTTGTAGAGGGGTTGAAAAATGACTTGATAGTGATGTTTTTATTTCTTCCGTTAAATCAACACATCGGAGCCGATGTGGTTCATTTGGTAGCCCGAGAACAACCTCGTCACCGACCATTTCGATTATCTGTGAAGCCGCTAAACGGGAACGCGCTCGTTTTGACATAGTTTGAATAACGTCTTTCCATGCCCCAACCACATCATCAAGTTCTGGTAGCTCATTAGATCCTTGAACTTCCGTCTGCTTTCTTTCAGATGAAAATTCTTGAGGAGGAAGGCTATTACCTTCTTGAACTTTTTGTATAGAAGGTGATTTGTTCGCTTTGCTTAAAATTTCTTTTGCCTTGGAACTGGGTTTAACAGGTGTAGAAGGTGTTGTAGCCATAGAAGAAAGCTGTCTCTCAAGTTCCTCCACTCTGGCTACCAAAGTTTCAAGCAATTCTTCATTGTGTTCTTCTTCACGGGTTAAACGAACCAAAGCGACTTCTAAATCTACTCGTGGATCAGGGGCACGTCGCATATCAACCAGAGTCACCCCGATAGTTTCAAGAGCTTTAGTAATTAAACTTGGAGCAACTTGATCAGAGAAAGAAAGAGAATGACTTATTTCATTTTCTCCTGCTTGTTCTGAAGGAACCCCCATTTTTATAAGAAATGCTGTCCGTAATGCTCCAAGTAACTCTTCGGCAATCACACGCGGTTCACGGCCTCTAGATATGCCGGCACTAACCGCCGCTAAGGCTTTAGAAGAATTTTTTTCAGCAAGAGCGGCAAGAAGATCGCTAACAGTTTCATCATCACGAATCATGCCTCCAGAAACAACTCTGTCTAACGCAGAAAGAGTGTCGCGAGCTGAACCGCGACCAGAGCGCACCGCATGTGCTTTCCCTTCAGCATCAACATCCAACTCAGCATCAGTAACCACATCTTCTACAAGGGATTCCAAATCTTCTATTGGGAGAAGTTTTAATTCAAGATGCTGTGAACGGCTTCGTATAGTTTCAACAACTTTATGAGGTTCAGTGGTTGCAAGAATAAAAATTACGTGATCAGGCGGTTCTTCCAAAGTTTTTAACAAAGCATTTTCTGCTCCAGAGGTAAGCATGTGGACTTCGTCAAGTAAATAAACTTTGGTCTGCCCTGGAGTTCCTAAAGCTACTTTCCCAAGAAGGTCCCGCATGTCATCAACTTTGTTATTTGATGCTGCATCTAACTCATGAAGATCAAATGAATTGCCCGTCTCAATTGAAAGGCAAGAATCACATGCACAGCACGGTTCTCCTTCGCTGGGATTTTCACAATTGAGTACTTTTGCCAAAATACGAGCTGCAGTCGTTTTTCCCGTTCCTCTCGGGCCGCTAAGTAAGTAAGCGTGGTGAACACGATTTTCTTTAACAGCGTTACGTAAAGCAGCTACAACATGTTCTTGCCCGCGAATTTCTGAAAAACGTCGAGGACGATACCGACGATAAAGCGATGTGTACTGCATACACCATTCACCATAGTCCTCATGTCAAAGATCGTTTAACCCGTAGTCAAACTCTTTATTTTGTGGAGGAAGGTATGGGATTCGAACCCATGGTGACAATGAAGCCACAATGCCTTTCCAAGGCATCCCTTTCGGCCGCTCAGGCAACCTTCCTAATTTTTATCCGTAGATAAGACCCAGCGTTCAAGGGTATCGTTGTTCGAGACCTGTTTTGGAGTGTGGCGGCTGGGTCCTGTGCGACTGAAGTCCGTGAACCGAGTCAGGGTCGGAAGACAGCAGCTCTCAGCGGAGTCTTTAGAGTGCCGCAGATCGCCTGGCCGTCACGCTCGAGAACAGGTATTGATCCAAATTGACGTATTGTCACAATGTGGATGATAGAGAAATAATGCGCATCGCGCTTGAAGAGGCTCATATAGCAGCCTCTAAAGGAGAAGTCCCTGTAGGGGCTGTAGTTGTAGTTAACGGCGAAATAATTGCCAGAAGACACAACCAAAGAGAGTCTGATCACGACCCAACATCTCACGCAGAGATATTGGCTCTTCAAGACGCATCAAAAATTATTGGTGATTGGCGACTCACTAATGCAACCTTATTCGTAACTCTTGAACCCTGTCCGATGTGCGCAGGAGCAGCTTGGGCTGCTCGTATCGGCAAAGTTGTATATGGGGCTCCGAGTATGGACGCCGGAGCTTTAGGTTCTTTATTACATGTTGGTGCCGACCCACGACTCAACTATGAATTTCCTGTAGTAGGTGGTTTACTTTCGGAAGAAAGCGCAGATCTACTAGCAAAATTTTTCTCTCGGCATAGATAGGTGGTCAAAACTGTGCTGATGGCTAACCTCATTTATGGAAGGTTGCCAGAGCGGACGAATGGGGCGGCCTCGAAAGCCGTTGTGGCCTCCGGGTCACCATGGGTTCAAATCCCATACCTTCCGCCATTAAAAACTACTTATGAAAAAACGTATCAACGGCCTGTAACTACTGTGCTTAATAACTAGGTGACCTATTGAATTTTCTATTCAAAACCTCTGAAAAGTCGGGACGACTATTTTTTTACGACATATGGAAATGGTTTCAAAGTAACTTTTATGGATTATTGCTAATAATTGGTGTAAGCATTTTTGCTAAACAAATTATTCGCTTAGAAATTTTAAAAGATTCTCTTTCTGCTCCTGTAATCGCTCTTTTATGTGGAATATTTTTCACAAATATTGGCTTTGATAATTCATGGGCAAAACCATCTTTGAATTTTGCTTCTAGCCAGTTATTAAAAATTGGAGTTTCTTTACTTGGATTTCGGCTTGCTTTTTCTGAAATTTTAGAGATAGGAAGCCTAAGTGGAATTTTAGTAATCATCTGTGTTGTGTTTATTTCTTTTTTTCTAATCAAATGGATAGGAGGGAAGGCATCTGTCTCTAAACCATTAACTCTTCTGTTAGCTGCCGGCTTCCCTATATGTGGGATATCGGCCATTGCTGCTGTGAAACCACTGAGTGGAGCTGACGATGAGGAGACCGGTTATGCAGTTGGGCTTATAACAATTTTTGGTTCTATTTCAATTCTTCTCTTTTCGATTCTTAACCTCATCTTTGATATTGAAATGAATACTTTGGGGTGGTGGATTGGTTTATCTGTGCATGACACAAGCCAAGTAGTAGCTGCTGCATCAGCTATCAGTGACAGTTCTTTAGATTCAGCAATAGTTGTAAAGATGGGTCGTATTTTGTTGTTAGCACCAATGCTTTTAATGATTTCTTTCATTAAACAAAGAGGAACACAAGACACTCAACAAAAACGGTTTCCTATACCAATTTTTATTCTTGGATTTATTGTTGCCGCTGCGTTGAGGTCCGCCGATGTTCTTTCAAACGGTTTTCTTGATTCGATAGGTGCGGTTCGAACTTTTTTAATTACTGCAGCAATGTTTGGTTTAGGTTCTGGTATACGCCTCAAGTCTGTTAAGGATCTCGGCACTAAACCACTACAAGTGGGTTTCGTAGCTTGGGTTACAGTTCTTATCCTTGCCGGCGTCGGAACATTTCTTACGATTCAAATTAGTTAGAAATAGTTACCAAACGACTAACGCCGCTCCAGCTGCTACAAGCCCAACTCCCCACCAGGATCTTTTCCCAAGTGCTTCACCTGCTAAGAGCACCCCAAGAGGAATTGAAAGTTGTCGTAAACCTGCTACTTGGCCAGCTTGAGCCCATCTGAATGCTAAAAGAATTAAGACATAGGATCCTCCTTGGAGGGTCCCTATTAACATTCCGGACGGAATTGATTGACGAATGTGTGTTAGTGATATGCGACGACAACTTATAACAGTTGTTGAACTAATAATTGCAACTATTGAGAAGTATCCAAGGGGGTTTGTTTGGTCAACAGCACCCGCATCAATCAAAGAGTACCCGACCGTTGCAAAGCCGCTTATAACAGCTGTGAGTACTGATTTTTTTTCACCTATTTTTTGTCCTAGGCCAGCAAGTGTAAGAAGTCCTATGACTAATGCGAAAAGACCTATCACTGTAAGTGTTGAAGGAACTTCGTTTAAAAAAATCCATCCTCCAGCTCCAATGAGAAGTGGCGCTGTCCCCCGAGAGATTGGGTAAGCAACTCCAAGGCTTCCTTCACGGTAAGCCGTACCAAGCATCCACATGTATATGGCCTGAGCAGCTGCAGATGGGATAATAAATTTGATTACTTCAGTAGGTGGATCCAAGATTGCAATTGGAAAACAAGCTAATCCAAATATTAAATAGCTAAGAGTGATGACAATATCTGGATTGTTCATTTTGTGTATTCGTGCATTCCATAAGGCATGCAAAATCGTTGAAATAAGTACGATAATGACTGCAGAAAATGTCATTAATTAACTCTTAGGTGTCATCGACTGAAGTGCAGAGATAACAGATAAATCTATGATGTCTTGAGTGGAACATCCACGTGATAGGTCATGAAAAATTCCATCTAATCCTTGAAGTAACGGACCTATAGCTCTTGCTCCGGCTAAACGTTCTGTGATTTTGTAAGCAATATTTGCTGAGTCTAAGTCTGGGAAGATAAATACATTTGCGTTACCTTTTAGTGAAGAATTCGGAGCTTTACTTGCTGCTATTTCTGGCACCCATGCTGCATCAAATTGTAATTCTCCATCAACGATGAGTTTTGGGTCCTGTTTTCTGACAAGACTTACAGCATCTCTGACTTTGATGACTCTCGGATGGTCAGCGCTCCCATGAGTAGAAAAAGAAAGCATTGCGATTCGCGGCTCTTCTCCGATGAGTGATCTATAAGTCGATGCAGTTGAGATTGCTATTGAACAAAGTTGTTCTGAATTTGGTTCAGGAAGAACAGCGCAATCTCCATAAGCAAGGTTAATTCCATTTGGAAGAACCATTAAAAAGGAACTGCTCACTACTTCTACTTCTGGGGATACCCCCAGTATCTGAAAACCTGTTTTAAGCACCTCAGCAGTGGACCGAGTTGCGCCAGCAACTGCAGCATCTGCTGCTCCACTTTTTACAAGTAGAGCAGCTGCGATTAATGGATCAGATGAATCAAAGCCATTATCCACAGCGGTTTGCGCAAAAGCATTTTTAGAATCTATTACTGGTTCAATTATGTGCGCTATTGATTCTTTGGTTAAGTATCGAGCTGCCTCATCAGCTCGCGGGTCGCCAAGGTCAGCTAGCACTATACGTGCTGGTTTTGTTTTGGCGTTTTCTTGCCACTGAAGAAGTATGTCGTTCATTTGATTTTTTCTAATTTGTGATCTTATTGTTTAGGTTAAGAGCGTTTCGTTACTAATCTTAAAAAATAAGACTCGACCACGCTGGTTTTTATTTGAGGGAGTAACGTACTTCCGTCATTACCTAACTACAAGGTCAATAGAAATACCTGGTTTTTCAAAAATTATAAAGAGAACTGTTTATGACGAAAAATATTCCAGAGCGAACACAAGTGGTCATTATTGGTGGGGGAATTGTTGGCGCCAGTATTGCCTACCACCTCACTGAATTAGGTTGGAAAGATGTGGTTCTTTTAGAGCGTCACACTTTGACAAGCGGGACAACTTGGCATGCCGCAGGTTTAGTTGGCCAACTTCGAGCTACTCACAACATGACTC
This sequence comes from uncultured Actinomycetes bacterium, assembly GCA_913052525.1. Classification (GTDB taxonomy): domain Bacteria; phylum Actinomycetota; class Acidimicrobiia; order Acidimicrobiales; family MedAcidi-G1; genus MedAcidi-G2B. The sequence continues at coordinate 2,189 of CAJXEU010000042.1, read as the reverse complement.
GCCTTGCTGCTTATAGCGCTGATCTTTACCATCGTCTTGAGCATGATATGGGTCATCCAACCGGTTTTAAAAAAGTTGGTTCTCTTAGTGTCGCCGACAATTCTGAACGGTTAGAAGAGTTAGTTCGGGGAGCAGGAATGGCTCGATGCTTTGATGTAGATATCGAAGTTATCGAAGCAGATGAGCTCGTTGAACGCTGGCCTCTTATTAACCCGGAGGGAATTGTAGGAGGAGTTTGGATACCTAGTGATGGTCAAGCTTCGCCGGTAGATACCACTATGGCATTAGCTGCTGCAGCGAAAAAGAATGGGGCGAAAGTTATTGAAGGTATTTCTGTAGAAACTATTCGAACTTCAAATGGGCGAGCTACGGGAGTTGATACTGATCTTGGCCCAATTGAGGCTGAATACGTTGTTACAGCCGCAGGTATGTGGTCTCATCAACTTGGTCGAGATGTTGGAGTAAATATCCCTCTTCATGCTTGTGAACATTTTTATCTCGTTACAGAACCTGTTCCTGATCTTCCATCGGGTCTTCCAGTTCTTCGTGATACAGATAACTGTATTTATGCCAAAGAAGATGCTGGACGGCTACTGGTTGGAGCATTTGAACCCATTGCTAAACCTTTCGGAGCGGAAGGATTACCTCATGATCGTCCATTTATGCAACTTGATGAGGACTGGGATCATTTAGCGCCAGTGTATGAAAGAGCTTGTGAACGAATCCCAATTCTAGGTGAAATTGGTATTCGCTTGTTCTTTAATGGGCCAGAAGCCTTCACCCCAGATGATAGATATCTGCTTGGCCCCACTCCTGAACTTGATAATCATTTTGTTGCTGCCGGATTTAATTCTGTTGGTATTCAGTCTGCGGGGGGTGCTGGAAAAGTTTTAGCTGAGTGGATAGTTGATGGTCGTCCGCCCATGGATTTATGGGACGTTGATATTCGTCGTGCGCAACCATTTCAAACTAACCGCCAGTATTTGCATGATCGTTCAATTGAATCGCTTGGTCTGTTATATGCAATGCATTGGCCTTTTCGACAAGTAGAAACTGCTCGAGGTGTTCGTCGTTCTCCATTTCATGACCGTTTAGTAAACCTTGGTGCATGTCATGGAGAAAACGGTGGGTGGGAAAGGCCGAATTGGTTTGCCCCTGAAGGAGTTGAGCCCGTATATGAATACACCTACGGTCGACAAAACTGGTTTGAACATTCAGCTGCTGAACACCGAGCATGTAGAGAAGGTGCTGCATTATTTGACCAAACTTCATTAGCAAAAATATTGGTTCAAGGGCCTGATGCAGCGACTGTTCTCAACAAAATTTCTTCAGCAGATATTGACGTTACTCCTGGCACCTCTGTATACACCACTTGGCTTAATGACCGAGGTGGAATCGAAGCTGACTTGACCGTAAATCGTTTAGATGAAGAAAAGTTTTTAGTTGTAACCGCTTATACAACTCAATTAAAAGATGCTGACTGGATTCTCCGGCATATCCCTGAGGATTCAAAAGTTGTTGTAACTGATGTGACTTCTGGTTGGGCAACTTTAGGAATCTTTGGACCACAGGCACGATCATTCATGTCTCCGTTAACTGATGTTGATCTCTCAAATGAAGCTTTTCCATTTGGAACTCTTCAAGAAATTGACTTTGGTTACGCTCGAGCTATCGCAGTCCGTCGAACATACATGGGGGAATTAGGTTGGGAAGTGTATTTACCAACAGAGTTTGCTATTGGAGCATTTGACCAACTTTGGGAATCAGGTAAACCTAAAGGATTGAAGTTAGCGGGCATGCATGCAATGAACTCTTTACGGATGGAAAAGGCTTATCGTCACTGGGGAGATGATATATGTGATGAAGACACTCCTCTAGAAGCTGGACTTTCCTGGGGTGTGGCCTGGGATAAACCAGATGGTTTCATCGGAAGAGAAGCTTTACTCGCTTTACAAGAATCTGGAATTACTCGACGGTTAGTTCAATTCCGTGTTGACGATCCTGAACCATTGCTTTATCACAATGAACCAATTTATAAAGATGGAGTAATTGCCGGAAGAATTACATCAGGAATGTATGGACATACAATAGGCGCAGCTTTAGGAATGGGGTATATCTCACATGAGATAGGTGTCCCACGTAATCAAGTCATAGAAGGTTCCTTTGAAATTGAAATTAATGGAAAAAGG
>CAJXEU010000041.1 GCA_913052525.1 uncultured Actinomycetes bacterium | reverse complement strand
GACTGATGCTCCAGCAGAGACTGATGCTCCAGCAGAGACTGATGCTCCAGCAGAGACTGATGCTCCAGCAGAGGAAGATGGGTGGCCAGACAAAATAGTATTTGGCTTTGTCCCTAGTCAAGAACAAGAAACTCTTCAAGATGATATCCAGCCCTTTATTGATGTGCTGGAAGATGCATTAGGCATAGAAGTTGAAGGTGTAGTTACTACTGATTACACAGGTTTAGTTACGGCGATGGGTACCGGACAAGCAGATTTAGGTGCCTTTGGTCCTTTTGGGTACATTCTGGCACAACAAAATTTTGATGGGATTGAAGCTTTGATCCAGTCAGTACGTTACGGATCAGGTACTTACCATGGGCAATGGTTTACAAATGATGCATCAATTTGTGACTCTGACCCTGTGGCAGCAACAGCTTTAGAGAATTCAGCAGAAGGCGTTGTTCAAGTCGAAGCACTTGAAGCAGTAGCGCTACAAGTCGGTGTCTATTTTGGTGATGATGGTAAGGCGTTGGGTGAATCCGTTGACGCAGGTGATGTTTCTCCTGGTAGTTCATGCACAGCTTCACTCTCCTCTATTGCAGGAAAAACTGTTGCATTTACTGCTGAAAGTTCAACTTCCGGTTACCTCTTTCCTGCCCTCCAGTTGATTAACGCAGGAATTGACCCTGTTGATGGCATTAATCCGATTTTCACGGGTGGTCATGATGCATCGGTAGTAGCGGTCTATAACGGCGATGCCGATGTAGGTCTTTCTTACGATGATGCTCGACGTACATTACGAAAAGAGAGCACCGATGTGGGTGAGAAAGTAATCGTATTTCACATCACAGACGAAATTCCAAATGACGTAGTTGCTGCTTCTTCTGATCTGCCGAGCGACCTCAAAGAAGCTATATACACAGCAATTGAGGAATACTTAGGAACTGAAGAAGGTGAAGCTAAGTTCGATGAAATTTATGGATGGACAGATATTCGTCGAGCGGTTGAAGCTGACTTTGACGTTGTTAGAGACGCTGCAGCCGAACTTGGCATTTCAGAACCACTTGGATAATTAATTTCCAACACGATAAAGAAGCGTTGGTCAACTCATGATTCGATTCGATAATGTCTCGGTTACCTACCGAGGCGGAGTAAAAGCGCTGCGCGGTCTTGACCTAACAGTGGAAGAGGGCGAATTTGTAGTCATAGTTGGCTTATCAGGTGCTGGCAAATCAACACTTTTACGTGCACTGAACGGCCTTGTCCCGGCGACGGAAGGTTCAATCACCGTCAATGAGACAGAGGTCGTTGGTGCTTCTGCCGCCAAATTACGTGAAATTAGATCAAAAATAGGAATGATCTTTCAGACGTTTAATTTGGTTCATAGAACAACAGTTTTGAACAACGTACTAATGGGGCGTTTATCTGCGGTTCCAGCTTGGCGTTCAACTTTTGGTCTCTGGCCGGAAAAAGATCGAGAAAAAGCTATGCAGTCTTTGGAGAGAGTTGGCATTGTAGAAAAAGCTTATGTTCGAGCCTCAGATCTTTCGGGCGGGCAACAACAACGTGTAGGAATAGCACGTGCTCTTGCTCAAGACCCTTTAATCATGCTTGCTGACGAACCAGTTGCAGCTTTAGATCCGATAACGAGTCGCCAAGTCATGACTGACCTGCAACGCATAAATGAAGATCTTGGTATCACTACGTTGGTGAACTTACATTTTCTCGATCTAGCCCGCGAATACGGTAAAAGATTGATTGGTCTGCGTGAGGGAGAGCTAGTTTTTGATGGGGATATTGCTGACGTAACCGACGAAACTTTTCAACAAATCTATGGCCGTTCTATTACAGAAGAGGATTTACTAACTACAGAAACACGGAATGACTGAAATTTCAAACTCTCGCCCAGTTCGTCCGCGACCAAAGTTGCGTACTTTTCTAGTCGCAGCTTTCCTTATAGTTTTTACAGTTTTCTCTGCAAGAAAAGTTGGTTTCTCTTTTTCTACATTTTGGGAGATGTGGAGTAACCCGCTTTGGGAAAAGTTCTGGCCCGTGCCATGGGAGTGGATATTTGACCGACATAATGTTGTTGATCCTCTACTAGAAACTTTTCAGATAGCAATTATTTCTACATTAATTGGTTGCTCTTTAGCTCTCCCGATTTCATTTGCAATTTCGTCGCTTACCACTCCAAATCGACCAACTTATTTTGTTACGAAAGCTGTAATGAACATAGTGAGAGCAATACCAGATTTATTTTGGGCAAAGTTACTGGTCACAGCCATTGGCATTGGAGCATTTGCTGGATCTTGGGCCCTTTCAATTTTCTCTTTGGCAGTTATGGTTAAGCTTTTTTCCGAGACCATAGATGGTGCCGATCCTAGGCCACTTGAAGCAGCTCGAGCTGCTGGAGGTCGTCATGCTCCATCCGTGAGCACAGGGGTGTTTCCGACAGTTTTCCCTGCTTATGTGGCTTACGCGTTGTATGTTTTTGAACTCAACATTAGGGCTTCAATCGTACTTGGACTAGTAGGAGCAGGTGGTATTGGAAGAGTTGTTGAGGCTCAGCGTCAATATTTCCGTTTTGATCGAGTTCTTGGAGTGTTATTGATTATTTTTGTGATTGTTCTTGTAATTGAACAAGTAAGTGTTGCCTTAAGAAAGCGACTTATTTAGATGTTGGCAACGATCCCATCAAAACCACAAAACAAGCGACTCCGTTGGCTTCTTGCCGCAATTTTATTGGCTGGGGCTGTTTGGTCCATCATGGGGTTAGAAGTCACTCTTGCTCGACTACTTAATGCTCCAAGTGATGCTTGGAATATTTTACATCGAATGATTCCTCCAGCTTTTGGTGAAGTTCATCAGCGTGGAGTTGTAGAGAAGGTGTTTGAATCTGTATACATCGCTTGGATTGGAACAGTTATTGGAGCTGTTGTATCTCTCCCACTTGCTTTCCTTGCAGCAATGAATGTCAGTCCACGCTGGATACGAGTACCGATACGTCAAATATTTAATGTTGTCAGAGCAGTTCCGGAACTGATTATGGCGGTTATTTTCATTCCGATTACAGGACTTGGCCCTTGGGCTGGAGGACTAGCAATTGGAATTCATTCTGTGGGAACTCTCGGTAAATGGGCTTATGAAGCAATTGAAGACAGTGACGACGGACCAGTTGAAGCAGTTGAATCGTGCGGTGGTGCTTGGATTTCCGAGATGCGTTGGGGTGTTTTACCTCAAGTGATGCCAACAATTACTTCTTATTGGCTTTTCCGATTTGAAATAAATGTTAGAGCTTCTGCCGTACTTGGAATGATTGGAGCTGGTGGAGTTGGTTCTGAACTAGTTTCTCAACTGCAATTCCGAAACTTCCCAGAAGTAGGCGCTGTATTAATTATTACTATCGCAATGGTCTTAACTGTTGACACACTTTCTGGCATGGTTCGTCGACGGATAATTAGTGGGAGCGAACCGACGAAAGATCGTAACCAAGAAGCAGTGATAGATCTGACTGGCATTAGAACTCGGTGATTAGATAAATATTTGAACCTGTCTTTCTTCCTAAGTGCGAGACGAAAATAGAAATAATTGGGAAATTTCGTTCCTGTATTCTCATTAATTCTCAATAATGTCTAGAATTTCTTTATGGAGCATTCCCCTTCAGAGATTAAAGAACTCCACATCACCGTGGGACGTAGATTGCATGCCGCCAAAATGAGGTACAGCAAATCACGATACGCCATTGTAAAAATTCTTATAGATGAACGAAGACCCATGACGCTGCCGGAGATACTTGAAGCAGGAAAGTCTCAAGGGCTAGCACAAAGTTCTGCCTACCGAAATCTAAGTGAGATGTCAGGGATAGGGATCGTTCGACATATCAATTCTGGTGATGACCACAGTCGATTCGAGTTAGATGAGTCATTAACCGGACACCATCATCACCTCGAGTGCACACGATGTGGACGTCTAGAAGATTTTGCAGTGCCAGAAGAATTTGAACAAATTGTAAAAGATTTGGTTAAAACGGCTGAACGGCAAGGATTTAAAGCCGGCAGCCATCGGTTCGATATTCTCGGCCGATGCCCAGAATGCGCCTAACTCATGTCTCAAAAACGCCAAGCTGCACGAGTGGTTCTATTAAACCCGTCAAACGAAATTTTTCTTATTCATTCTGAAGACCCGATTGACCCATTTAAACCATCTTGGTGGGAGATTCCAGGCGGAGGAGTCGGGTGGGGAGAAGATTCTGCTACAGCAGCCTCAAGAGAGTTATGGGAAGAAACCGGAATAGAAGCAGAAATGGGACCGGTGATATGGACACAGCAAGTCCAGTTCACTTTTGGACCCTACTTTTTCGATAACGATGAAAAAATTCACATTGCGTGGTGCGACGGAGGAGAGTATCAGCCAAAGCATCTTGAGGCTTTGGAAGCTGCTGCGTTTATAGAGGCTCAGTGGTGGTCTGCAGAAGATCTATTGTCTTCAGAATTTCCTGTTTTACCTGAACGTCTAAGAGAATTTTTCCCTGATCTAATTCACGGGAATATCCCCTCCACGCCTATAGATATTTCTCCTAAGAACTCTGATTAAGGTCTTCGATCAGTCCCGCTATGCCACGCGTGACCATTTTTGAAGTCAAATTAGCCATCTCTTCAGCAGATTTTCTCTGCCCGTCCTGCATCCAGTGACGAAGCACCCCCAAAATTAAACCAAATGCTCCGGAAGCCGCAGCAACTGATTTTTCAATATCGAAATTTACTGAAAAGTTTTTAGCCAAACGCAAAGTCATGTTGTCTTGTATCTTCCTAAGTTCATCTCTAACTTCTGCGTCTTGAATATCTGCCCTCCCATAAAGAAAGTTGAAAGCATCTGGCTTATTTTCAAAGAATTTGAAGAACCCTAATATGCCTAACTCAACCCATTCCAAAGGACCGCTAGAAGATTTGCGGTGTGAATCAATCGAATCCTGAACTTGACCCAAAATTTCACGCAGAACTGAGAAATACATTTCTTGCTTTGATTCAAAATGTTGATATAAGACAGGTTTTGTAACTCCAGCTTTTTTTGCAACGTCATTCATAGAGGTTTGATGAAAACCTTGGCGAGCAATTACATGTAAAGCGTTTTCTAATAGCTGCTCGCGACGCTCAGACGCAGGAAGACGAGAGACAGTTGGAGTACTAGCCATACTTGCAACGTAGTCAGGAAGAGGAACCCATTTCTTATTGGGTAGAAATTATTCTTTGTCTAAATCATCTGCTGCTTTTACCGCATGATGCAAAACGATAGATGGGGCAAGAAAAAATGAACCGCCTATAAGTAAAATAACTAACGAAATAGCTACAGCATTTGTGAAACTCGTTACGAAACCAATAACGAAAATGACTACTGCGACAAGATAAGAACAGTATCCGCAACGTTGGCCGAGCTGAGCTAACCGAGCTAAACGCTTTCTTCGAAAAAGAACAGGATCGTTAAGATGAGACATGCGTCCAGCCTGCCTCAATGATTAGATTCTCCAAACGTTGAGCCATTTTTTTAAATGAAAGCTCGCGTGAAGCTATTTGATAGTTGTGTTCTAAAAGATTATTTAACCCGGCTGAATCCTTCAACCTTTCACCCATCGCCTCAGTATCTTCAGAAGCAAACCAATGAAATCCCAAGCCTCTTAACTCGTCAGCGACAGGGTAGTTGCCAACAAAAACAGGTCGGCGATATATCGCTGCTTCTATCGGAGGGTTGCCAAAACCTTCCCAAGTAGATGGAAAAGCAACAAGGTCAGCGGCAGCATAAATATCAGAACGACTTACAATCGAAGCATGTATAACTGGACAGTGCGCAGAGGACAGTTCAGTGACAAGCTTCGATCCATATCCATCTTCAGCAGGACCAGAGATCCAATAGGTTCCCCCAAGACACTCAGTTACTTGTATCGCCTGATGAATTCCTTTGCGTTCAATAGCACGTACCGGGTGAGCTACTAGAAGTGTTTCTTCAGAAATACATAGTCTCTCTCTAGTTGAATCTCTATCACCTAGTTCTGCGTCTATGTTGAAGCCGTTATAAATGGTGGTGGCTTCAATATCTCGATCAGACATTTGCCGACGGGTTAGTTCATTTATGGTTACATGTCGCCAAGCCGGATCATCGACAGGAAGTTCATCTATATGAGCAAACTGTTCACGCTGCCAAGGGGGATCATGATGATGGAGTATCGCTGGACGCCCTTTTAACGATTTAGCGACGCTATTTGACGCAGAAAGATTCAAAGGGATTGAAAGAAGATTTTCAACTATGACTAAATCTTTGCCTTCAAGAGCATTGTGAAGTTCGTTTGAATCCGGAGCTTTACTATCTCCTATCCCGAGTCCTTCTATTACTGTTGTATCACCAGAAGCTTTCCATCCTGGCTCAAAGGAACCTGCTATCCAAGAAACATCAAATCCGAGATTGATAAGAACTTCAGCCCAATTTTGGGCGACAACTGAAACACCATCGGTAGGACCGAATCTAAATGACAAGAAAGAACATGTAGGCATGGATCACTCAAGACTGTTTGATACTAATTTTAAGAATTCAGTTAACCAGATAATGGAAGAGAATTGGGTTACTGAAGGCTACGCAGCTCCGAATAAGAAGACATACCCCTGGCAGTGGCTATGGGACTCTTGTTTCCATGCACTTATTTGGAATGAGTTGGGAAGACCTGATCGAGCAGAGCAAGAACTAACAGAGATATTTCGTCCACAATTTGATTCAGGGTTTGTTCCTCATATTAATTATGCTCGTGATCCAGACGTACACTCTGATCTCTGGGGTTGCTCACATGGATCTTCAATTACTCAGCCTCCCATGTATGGGCACGCAATAGCAGAACTTGATCGCGCTGGGGTTTGCCTAACTCAAGAATTACTATCAGCGGCAACTTCAGGTTTATCTTTTTTGGTTAATGAACGAGCACGTCATGATTCAGGACTATTGCTACTATGTCATCCGTGGGAATCAGGAACCGATGACAGTCCAAGGTGGGACGACTTTTGCCCCGGGGGATTCACTAAGAAGCGCTGGAAGAAGCAAAAAAATTTTCTAGTAGAAACGATAAAACGCTCGACTGATGGTTCTCCGATTCACAACCCAGAGTTTCAAGTAGCTTCAATAGGTTTCAATGCTCTTGTTGCTTTTAATGCCCGAGAACTGGCTTCAGTTACTAGAGATAAGAATATGGCTGACTTAGCAAATGAGTTAGTACATGCCATAGCCAAAAGATGGGATGAGTCTTCTTATACATGGGTTGATGCAGGGCCTCACGCAAATAGATCTGGAAAATGTCGAACACTTGATGCGTTACTGCCGTTGTTGGTCATAGATAAAAAACAACTTCCATCAAAGTTAATAGAACAACTTGATTCCGTTGAGGCATTTAGAGGACAGTTCGGGCCAAGAGGAGTTCATCAACGAGAGAAAGTGTTCGACCCACAAAAATATTGGCGCGGTCCTGTCTGGCCACAACTTTCGTATTTAATGAGTCTTGCTGTTTCTAGATTTGATCTTAAAACAGCTGAACAACTTGCATTGGCAACAATTGAAGGGGCCAAGGTTTCAGGATTCGCAGAATACTGGCATCCAGAGACTGGAAAGGGGTTAGGAGCGATTCCCCAGTCTTGGACTGGGATCTCGTTAGTCTCAGCGAAGAGATTGTTCGGCTGAACCTAAAAGCTCAGAACCATCGTCGTGGAATAAATAACAATGGACACCACGAAATTGAGCAACTTCGTGCTCAAAGTTCGTTCGATTAGGAGTCAAATAGTTAATTTCTAACTCTGAAAGTTCATAAATGACTCCCACAAAGTCTTCAAAACTCTCATAACATTGACTAACTGCGAAAGCAGCCATTTCCTCATTCCCCGGCCACACTGCTCCATTTCGTGCAGGATGCTGCACCAGTCGGTAAATCTCAAATTGGTGCGGAGAGTCACAAGGAACATGAGTGTTGATTTCGATATGACGGTCGTTATTAACCCACGCATACATGTTAAAACAGTCTCCTTCGGCTAGATCATGAAGATTTACAGGCACTCCATGCCAATCAGGTGCAACTTCGTCAGCAAGCGAGGGGCGGGTCTCAATCGCGGTTGTAGAGGGAGAGTTTCCAGCAGAATTTGAATCTGCCTCACTTCCACCTCCACAGGCTGAGGCTAATAAACCAAAAAAAACCATCACATAGAAAAAACGATAAACGCTCATAAGATTAGAGTAGCGAGGCTGGGAGGTACCGTGACATCGTGGATGTAATTGAACTTCATGAAGCAATGGTATTTCTCGGAAGATTCCCGGCTTTAGCAGGGGTTAATTTAACCGTTGAATCTGGAGAAATAGTTGCTTTACAAGGACCAAATGGAGCAGGAAAAACTACTCTTCTTAGACTTTGCGCTGGACTCATCCCTTTAGGTACAGGTTCGGGAAAAGTATTAGGTCATGATTTATTTACCGAACAGCAGTCAATTCGCCGTTCAGTTGCAATGTTGGGACACACAAGTGGCCTTTATGACGACTTA
>CAJXEU010000040.1 GCA_913052525.1 uncultured Actinomycetes bacterium | reverse complement strand
TCTACTTGGAGCAGAACCACTACCTTCTACAGCCAAATCATTATCTTCATGGCTAGCCACTCACCCTTCGGTTGATAGTTCTCCTGCTGGAAGCGAAGCACGTAAGTTTTTAGCTCGACCACCCCTTCCCTTCTTTGTCTTAGCCGCTTACAAAATTCTTTTTTACGCTGCTGTCGCAACTGTTCCACGGGAACTAAGAAAAGCCGTAGGAGTCAGAAGCATTCCGGGTTCTCGCATTGGCGGACACCTTCTGATCAGAGTTTTACGCTTTGCTCTTGGTTTTTCTCCTGCGTGGGGAGCTGCCCTAGACCGCTGTGAACAACCTCGTCCAATAAAAGACAGGATAAGAGACACTTCGGGTGCAACAAGATAACGAAATGTCTTCTAATCTCTTATCTAATGAATATGCAATCTAATTCTGAAACAGACGTAGTAATTATCGGAGCAGGTGTAGTGGGGGCATCAATTGCTCTAGAGCTCCAACGCTCAGGACGAACGGTTCTTGTTGTTGATAAAGGTGAGTCAGTTGGTGGAGGCTCCACAAGTGCCAGTTCTGCTCTCATTCGGTTCAACTATTCGACCCGTTCTGGAGTAGTTGCTGCTTGGGAGTCATTTCACAGATGGAAGGCGTGGGAAGAACACCTTGGATACGTAGATGGACCAGTAGCTCAATTTCATCCTCTCAGCATGATTCTCTTAGAACCACCAAATTTTGATCGGTCTTCTTACTTAGAGCACTTCAACGAATTAGGGATACCTTTTGAAGAACTGGGCGAAAACGATTTGTCCGAAAAATACCCGATGTTTAATACTGGTCGTTTTTGGCCTCCTTGTCTCCCAAATGATGAACACTTTTTTGAAGATGCAGAAGAAAAACTTGGCGGTTTTTTTGTACCAAGTGGAGGCTTCATTGATGATCCTCAATTGGCCGCACAAAATCTTATGGATGCGGCACGCCATTTTGGTGCAAAAGTCTCTCTTCGTACCTCAGTTGTTGCGATTGAAAAAGATCAGGACAAGGTTGTCGGGGTACGTCTGGATAATGGAGAAATCATTAAATCTTCAATAGTTATTAATGCTGCAGGACCGTGGAGTTCATATATAAATGATTTAGCCGGTGTCAGTGAAACAATGGGGATGTCAACGAGAGGTATGCGTCAAGAAGTTCATGCCTTACCCGCTTCTGAAGAATTTAACTTCATTGATAATCCAGTAATGGTTGGTGACCTAGATTTAGGTTTCTATACCCGTCCCCAACCAGGAGGCACTCTGATTGTTGGAGGAGTAGAAGCAGACTGTGACCCTGCTGTTTGGATTGATGATCCGGATAGTGATTCTCCTACTCCATCAATTGAGAGTTGGGAGTCACTAGTTTGGCGACTGGCGAAACGTGTTCCCGAAGTTTCTGTACCAAATCGCCCAACAGGGCTAGCTAGCCACTATGACGTCACTCCTGATTGGACTCCTATCTACGACCGAACTGACTTAGAAGGTTTTTACGTTGCCTGTGGTACAAGTGGAAATCAGTTCAAAAACGCTCCTCTTATCGGCCACCTAATGAACGAATTAATATCGGCCTGTGAATCAGGACATGACCATGACGCCGATCCTGTCCAAGTTCATTGCTCTTTAGTTAATGAAACGGTTGATCTTGGTACTTTCTCACGCAACAGAAAACCAGTAGCCGGTACTGGAACAGTGTTGGGTTAAGAAGTTGTTTATAAAGAAGTTGAAAATAGGACTAGTTACTTTACTTTTACTGGTTACTGGGGCTTGTAGTTCTAGTTCTATTAGTCTTCCTCCCGATGTAACAACCACGGCAGAAGGGCGAGCAGTTTTTTGCGCCTTATACCAAAATATTGAACTCATTGATCACAATACCGGTAACTCTGAATTGAACGAACGTTCTTGGAATCAGCATCTTGGGTTAGTTCATAATCTCATCAATTTGGCGCCCCTTGAGATTGAAGGCGTAGTTTGGGATTACTTACATGTTTTGGAAGTACAAGCCTTACAAATAGAGCAACTTGGGTGGGTAGATACTTCTGAAGTCCCCGTCGCTACTCAGCAAAATCTAAATACTCAACTTCAGCCGTTACTAAATGGAGTAGCTTCTTTAACCTCTTTTACTAATAAACAGTGTTGAGTACTTAAAATCACCAGGTCGCTTCGGGGTCAAGGAGAAAGACTTCTCTTATTCTGTTGAACAAAACATCGAAATCTGAATGTCTTCTAGTTCGAGTTACATCATCAATACCAGTGAACAAATCTGGATCTAAGACTCCAAACCGGTTTTCGAGTCGTGTCCGCCAAACCGGAAACATGTCACAATATTTTCCTGAAACCACCTCAGAAGATATTGCATCTTCTTCACCCGGCATTGGGGAAAACAAATCTAGTACTTCGGGGATTATTTTTTCTAAGGCTTCCATCAATCGAGATTTACTCGAAGGGACCGAAAGTAAGTTTTCTACTAGTGCTTCAGCATGACGTCGATGGTATGCCTCTTCTTTTAATGCCCGTTCTGAAATTGAAACCAATTCGGGATGTGAAGACTTTCTAAAGAGCTCCCAACGTAAATCTTCCGCCATGTCATAGCACCAATGCCGCATTAGTGCTTCTTCCCATTCTCGATGATTTGATTCAACGAGTTGACAGGAACGCCATTCTTCAGGTTTGCGGTTAAACACAAAACCGTCAATTTCAGAAGAGTCGCCCAATACCAAGCTATACAGCATTGATGCATGCCCTAATTCATCTTGACCAATACTGGCGAAAGCCATATCTTCTTCTAAAAATGGGGCTATTCCTATCCACTCTGTGTGTTGTTGACCCATTAAATGTTCATCATCAGCAAAAGCCAGTAAATATTCTTTTATTGGAGAAGTCAGAGTTGATTTAACCATCATTTTTTTTGTCCCGTTGTGATTTTCTCCACTTCGCCACTTTTTTCCCATCGTTATGGCGATGTGGTTTGTTCAAATTTGGATCAATGAAACCTTCGTCGCTAATACAAATATTTTTGCGATCAACCACCCACATATGAATACCTTCAGCTCGTCTTGCATAGTTTTCCCGAGCCAGTATTAAAGCAAGTTCATCTGTTGCTGCTTCAATGCTTCCGGCATGACGGAATTCTTCTTTACCATCTGTTTTTAGAAAAACTTCATAGATACGCATATTTAATCCCGAAGTGTTTCTACCACTTCATGGCATTTTGAACACACATGTATAGATCTACATCTACTGGGCCCAAAATGTGACTTTATGTTTGTTTCAGATTGGCATCTTGGGCATTCAACTTTCTTATTTTGTATTTGTACTGCCACAGTAAATTTTTCTGCTAGGTCTTTTTTTGCTTTTTCTGTAACTCGTTTGACACTCCATACTGGGCTGTTTAACCAAGTCACTTCTACTGCATGTACCCCCGGCAGTTGTTCCGTGGCTTCACGAACATCTTGAGCGATAGTTTCTAATGCCGGACAACCAGAAAAAGTCGGTATGAGTTCAATAAAGACTTCACCTACTTCATTAATTTCTACATTTTCGAGAAAACCTAAATCAACTATCGAGATTTCCGGATATTCAGGGTCGCTCACCGTGTTTATCGCAGTATGGATGTCCTGGATTGAAGGTAAAACTTTTACTTTCATGATGCGACTATCTCTAAAGCTTCACGGACCCAACTTGTTTTCTCCCAGCTATCTGATGCTTCAGAAATACGGCGAGCTGAATCTGGGCCTCCCATGGCCATTGTTCGTTTTAATGGTTCCCAGTCAATAGGTCCGATTTCCCATCGGTTTTCTTCTTCGTCCCATTTCAAGCCTGAATCAGGAATTGTAAATCCATACCCATGAAGGAGAGGAACAAATTTCTGTACCCATTTATCTCGCAATACTTCATTTCGTTCTGATTTGATATGCCAGCGAAGTAGCCGGTCATTTGGTTTTGAATCAGGTCCAAAGAGTTGAAGAGCAGGCCACCACCAATCGTTAATTGATTGTTGAAACAAAGCTTTCTGGATTTCTGTTCCTTGTGAGATTCGTAAGACTGATTCTTCACCGAAGCGAAGGTGGAAACCTTCTTCAGCGATAATGCGTTTAAGAATTCTTTTGTAAGGACCATAAGAACAGTTTTTGAAGACTGCCTGCTGGCTTATAACTGCCGCTGCATCAACGAGGAAAGCGATCGCTACTTGATCACCCCAAGTTTTAGCTTGATAGTGAAATACGTTATGAAATTTACTTTTACCGGCAAAAAGATCTTCCATCATTTCTTTTCGAGTTTTTATTTTTAAATCAGCTGCGATCATGTATAAAAGGTGAGCGTGGCCTATTTCGTCTTGAGTTTTAGCTATTACCGTCATTTTGTGGCGTAACCCTGGTGCTTTCGGAATCCAATCTCGTTCTGTTAAGCCCCCCATGAGTTCACTGTTTGCGTGCATCTCTATGAAGTCGAAAACTGCTTGACGGTATTCGTTGGGCATATCATCAACCGGTTCGACAACTCCGCCATCATTTAAAAACTTTTCAAAGTCTTCTATAGCGTTCCACACACGATTCATGTTGCTCTCCCTAGATTAGTTTAGATTTAATTAAACCTTTAATCAATTTCAGGAAAGCAATTTTTTATATGCATTACTTAGGAGTAGGCTATAAAAATGACTCAACTCGGCTATCAAATCCCAAATTTCAATTATCCAAATGGTTCCAGAGAAACACTTTTTGAGGACATAGTCGCTCAAACTCTTGCGGCTGAATCGAGTGGATTTGACACTGTCTTTGTAATGGATCACTTCTACCAGTTGCCTGGGCTTGGAAATCCCGATGACTACATGCTTGAGTGTTATTCGATATTGGCGGCTCTAGCAGCGCGGACTTCAAAAATTAATCTCGGGTCACTAGTGACTGGTAACACCTATCGAAATCCTACGGTTCTGGCAAAAACAATCACCACCCTTGACATAATTTCAGGTGGACGAGCGTTACTTGGTATTGGTGCGGGATGGTTTGAACTAGAACACAATGCTCTCGGCTTTGAATTTGGAACTTTTACTGATCGATTTGAAAAGCTTGAAGAAGCGCTGCAAATCATTCTCCCGATGTTAAATGGTGAACGTCCAACTTTTTCCGGTAAACATTATTCGACTATTGAAGCCATAAACGAACCGCAACCGCTTCAGAAAATTCCTGTAATGATTGGCGGCTCAGGAGAAAAGAAAACCCTTCGCATGGTGGCTCAATACGCTGACGAATCAAATCTGGTCTGTAGTCGCGAAGAAATACCTAGGAAACTTGAAGTCCTAAATGAACATTGTGACCGGATGGGTCGAGACAGAAATGAGATTTGTGTTTCCTGGCTTGGATTTATGGGCATTGCCCCCACTGCTGAAGAAGCTGAAATAGGTAAAAAAGAATTTTTCCAATCTAGAGGTGTTGATTGGGACAATGCTGATGATGACTTTAAAGCTATGTTGACTGCAAGGATGATTTTTGGCGACCCAGACCAAATCAAAGAACAGATCCAAGGTGTACTTGACCTTGGATTAGATGGCGTGACCTTAAATATGCCCGCCAATGGGCATGATCCAGAGATGGTAACTTTAGCCGGTGAGACTCTAGCCCCTTTATTTAATCAGTGACATAAAGCAATGTCCTGTATTCTTGAAGCACTCGTTTCTCCAAGATCCAGTCAAAATGATGTTCGTTATGCTCACGGAGTCATAAAAATCAGAGTTAACGAAGCTCCAGTAAACGGTCGTGCTACTGAGGCTGCATGCAAAGAACTAGCTAAAGCACTTGGCTTAAAACGAGCAGGAATATCAGTCTTAACAGGAGCAACAGCCCGTACAAAAAGATTTCAAATTGAGGGATTAAGCGAACTTGAAGCCTTATCTCGTCTCGGCAGATAGTAGAACCACCAACTACAACTTCAGTTTTTTACTGCAATTTCAGAAACTTCCCCACCAGACGCAACAACTAAATCTTTAGGGCCTATTGCAAAAACTGCATGAGGTGTTCCAGCAGCAGCCCAAACTTCGCTGTAGCTAAGAAGGTTTTCATCTATGAACACTCGAAGTTTTTCTCGTAATCCAAAAGGAGGAACTCCTCCGATAGAAAATCCAGTAACTTCTCGTACAGTCTGAGCATCCACTCGCTTACACATCTCCCCACCTGCAGCAGCAGCAAGACTTGACTCATCTAACTTATTCTTTCCACTCACATAGGCAAGAATAAATTCTTGGTCAACTTGGAAAATGAGACTTTTTACGATTTGCCCGACATCAATACCTATAGCATCCGCAGCTTCTTGAGCTGTCCTTGTGCTCTCCGGAAAAGTTTTTGGCTCAACTTTCACGCCAAGTACCGCTCCGGTTTCCACAACACGTTCTACTGCTTCAGGTAATTCTTGATTAGACATCTACGAATTACTTAAGCACTTGTCAACAATAGATTGCAATCCATCAGCATTTAAAGAGAACTCTGTAACTCTCTTTAAACTCTCCCACCTGTAGCCTTTACCTCACGGATGGCGACCTTTGTAATCTCTGTATTTTCGCCCTCGTAGCTCAGTCGGATAGAGCGACCGCCTCCTAAGCGGTAGGCCGCAGGTTCGATTCCTGCCGAGGGCGCCATAATGTATTTTGACCTACTACCTTGTCATAGATGACAAATGTTGATAACTCGGTTGGCTTTATGAAACTGTACGACACGGCATCTCAGTCTATAAAAGAATTCAAACCAGAATCTTTAGTGAGTATGTATGTCTGTGGAATTACCCCTTATGACGCCACTCATCTTGGTCATGCCTTCACTTACTTAACTTTTGACATAGTTATAAGACGACTTGAAGATCTTGGCCATAAAGTACGAATGGTTCGCAATGTCACAGACGTCGATGACTCTATTCTTCCCAAAGCTAGAGAGCTAGGTATCCACTACCAAGATCTTGCGGCTCAAGAAATGATTCAATTCGAAAAAGACATGACTGATTTGAACATGAGGCCAGCAGCCGCTGAACCGAGAGCCACAGAATCTATTGAAGCGATAGTTGAACTCGTTAGCCAACTTGAAACAGCAGGACACACCTACAGGGTGGATGACATCACTTTCTTTGATGTTTCCACTTTTGATTCCTTTGGTTCGATTTCTGGGTACGACCAGGACACTATGAAAAGCTATGCCGCTGAACGCGGTGGTCGCCCTGATGACCCGAGGCAACGCAATCCTCTTGATTTCGTGCTGTGGCAGCCCTCAGCTTTCGATGAGCCTTCATGGGATTCTCCGTTTGGGGTGGGTCGTCCTGGCTGGCATATTGAGTGCTCAGCAATGGTGATGAACGACCTAGGTGAAACCATTGATCTTCATGGAGGTGGAGATGATCTAATTTTCCCTCATCATGAATGCGAAGAAGCCCAGAGTAGAGCAGTAACTGGCAAACCTTTGGCTAAACATTGGATGCATGTGGGCATGGTCGCCTACGAAGGAACAAAGATGTCTAAATCTCTTGGCAATCTTGTTTTTATAAGAGACTTATGCAGTGAACATGACCCGCGGGCAGTAAGGCTCTCCCTGTTGGGGCATCACTATCGTGGAGGTTTTGAATGGTTCGATGACGACATCCACGACGGGGTTGAACGTCTTGATCGCCTAATAAGAGCTTCTCTGTGTTCTAAAGGTCCGGACTCTTCTTCACTTCTAACATCTATTCGGAACGCACTTGATAACGATCTGAACACTTGGGAAGCAAGAGAGTCGCTTGATTTATTCGCTCGAAAAATGCTTGAGGGAGTTGAAGAAGATCCCAATGCTGCTTCAAACCTTATTGAAGCAGCCGCGTTACTTGGGATTCTTATTTGATGGCTCACTTCTCCCCTTCTAAGCCTGCTGTATCCTGATCTAGTGCTTTGCTTTACAGATAGTCTGACCGGAAACAAGAATGAATTCGCACCTCGCGATTCAGGGAAAGTTTCAATCTATTGGTGTGGCCCCACTGTCTACGATATTCCGCATCTTGGCCACGCTCGATCATCTTTAGCATTTGACGTTCTAGTTCGGTACCTGAGGTGGTCTGGCTATGAAGTAACAGCAGTATCAAACATTACGGATATTGATGACAAGATCATTGAACGTGCAGCAAAAGAAGGAACTACCGAATCTGAATTAGCTCAACTTTACGAACAAAAATATGTAGATGAAATGAATCGCCTTAACATCATTCATCCTGATCACCGGCCAAGAGCCACTGAATACATTTCTGAAATGATCACTGTTATTCAAAACCTTGTTGACAAAGGTATGGCCTATACAACATCTTCTGGTGTTTACTTCTCGGTCGACAAACTCAACGGTTACGGGGCCTTAGCCCATCAATCACTAGAACAATTACGTGAAGGATCTGGAGTTCGGGTAGAAGTTGACACAGAGAAACAAGACCCACTTGATTTTGCTCTCTGGAAAGCAGCTAAACCCGGAGAACCAACCTGGGAATCACCATGGGGTTCTGGTCGTCCAGGATGGCACATTGAATGCGTTGCAATGTCTTTAGACATATTGGGTGAC
>CAJXEU010000039.1 GCA_913052525.1 uncultured Actinomycetes bacterium | reverse complement strand
ATAAACTCATCATGGACCATTTTGGGACAAGAAGCATCACTAGAAAAAGCTTTTATTTATCTTTGGGAACTAACAGAACTTCCTGAACGTCAAAATATTAATATCTAGTACAAGAAAGAAAAGCAGTGAGAAAATCTCCAATACAATTCTTAACAATTCTTTTATTAGCGTTCACGTTGTCATGCTCATCCACCTCGACATCTGAGACTGCTTCTATCTCCGGTAACGAAACAACTACAACGTTGACGTCCACAACATTCATCCCACCTACTACTTCTGTAGATCTGGACCCTCTCGCTCGCTGTGAAGCATTGTTACCAGAATGCGGTTATGGCTGGGATTCTTCGGTAGGAACATATGTAGATCTTTGGGAATTGTCTGAAGATGGTTCCGAATGGATAACTAAAGCCGAGTTCATCGTTGAACCACAAGCAGTGTGTTTTGCGTTGATTGAAAACTGTGGTATGCGTTTGGACGAAGAAACCGGAGAGCATTACTGGTTTTGGGCTTGGGATTACGGAAAAGATCGTTACGTGGATGAGGAACTCATCGCCCCTGGCATAGACCTTCCTTCTCGTTACTGGCTCCCAATGCTCTCGACAGGGTTCACCTACGACACTGTTTTAGGTGAATGGGTTGACATGTGGGAACTTTCCGAAGATGGTTCTCAATGGCGCATAAGCGACGAATTCTTTCTTGACTACACCGAACGCTGCGACGCTTTAACTGACATTGCCACTCTCGAAGAAATAGGCGAACAGATTCAATACCTCTTTGGGACAGAACTAAACGACGGCGGTTTAGCTGAAGGCGACACAGCAACTGCAGAAGAATGTGGTTACCGTTGGGACGCTGAATGTTCCATGTACTACAACTTCTGGTACTTCGATTACGGAACTAATCAATACGTCGATCATGAAGACATCGACCTGTTCTACCGCAACGGCTGCACCTACGATTACACCTACTCAAACCTCGTCATAGAACCCTGGTTTGACGACGCCACTGAATACACGTACTGCGAAAATACCCTCAAACCAGCTTTTGGCTGTCTGACCTAAAAGCAAAAAGCACTTCGCAGGCGCACTGTCTTATACATGAGTGAGGAAGTAAAAAGGTTAATTCCTTTTAATTTCTTAAAAGTAAAAGAAAATGAAACTGTGTTAAATTTCGCTCACCATCTATAGCAGGAGAACTCGATGAAAATTGTCAAAGTTTTTATGTCCTTACTTCTAGTTGCCGTATTACTCTCTTGTGGTAGTAGCAGCGCTGAAGACACAGTAAGAGAATTGTATTATGAGTTAGCCGCCGAAGATGGCATGACTAATAAAGAATTTCTTGACTGCGCCCTTGACCTTATGAAAGATGCTGCTGGCCTGTCATGGGAAGAAATGCTCGCTGTAATGGATGACGAAGGACCCGATATTGCCGAAGATGACACGAAATTCCTTATAGGGATGTTTCAGTGCATGGAAATGTTATCTGAAGATGAACTTGAAACACTTATGACCGAGTAAACGATCGAGCACATGACGACTCAGGGAAGGGTCTGGTGAAATCTATCTACTTCCATGAAGTAAAAAGCACTTCCGTGTTTCGGAAGTGTTTTTTACTTTGAGTTGTTATTCAAATATTAGCTGGCCGGGGAGGGATCGAACCTCCAACCTCTGGGTCCAAAACCCAGCGTTCTGCCAGTTGAACTACCGGCCATTCTGGCTCTGAAGCGTACCGCTTCAATAACCAATCACGGAGTGTTTTATTAATTTACTCTTCAATTTGTGCAAATTCTGCTTCTTTGCACGATACGGTATCCGCCGGTATGGGATCTTTAATCAAAAAAAGACGTAAACGTATGCGGAAGAAAAAGCATCGCAAGATGCTTAAGCGCACTCGTGCTCAGCGTCAACGCGGTAAATAACTTCTCGGTTCTAGCTCTTCTTAACTTTGAGTAAGAGGGTGATGATCTAGATGGGGTAACACGAGTTGCCCAAATCTTTCACATTCCTCTATATGGGGATATCCAGAAAATATGAATGCTTCAATTCCGATTTGTTGATATTCCCTAATTTTTCTCACGACTTGGTCGGGGTCCCCAACTATTGCTGCACCTGCTCCGCTACGGGCTCTCCCAATCCCTGTCCAAAGCCCTTCTTCTGCGAAACCGTCTTGACCTGAACTTTGACGCAGTTCTATTTGTCTGTTTACTCCAACCGAACTTGCATCTAACGAACGGTTGCGTATCTCTGCTCCAACTTCATCATCAAGTTTGCTCACAAGTTGAACAGCGGCTTCACGGGCCTCTGCTTCTGTTTCTCTTACAATGACATGGCTTCGGAGACCGTATTTCAGAGTTCTCCCCTTCTTTGCTGAGCGGTCTGTCATTTCCTTTATTGCCTTTTCAACCTCTGAGACAGTGTCCGGCCAAGTAAGAAACACATCCGCTTCGGCCGCCGCCACTTCCTTTGCATTTTCAGAAAATCCTCCAAAATAATAAGTTGGACAACTGCCGGAAGTAGTCCTGATGCGGGGAGGAGAAATTTGTAATTTTATAAACTCTCTTTGATAGTTGATGTCTTGACCATCAAGAAGTTGCCGTAAGACTTGCATGTATTCGGTGGTGCGTTCATACCTTTCTTCTGAATCCATTTTCTCGCCTGGTAAGTCACTAGAAATGATGTTTATGTCTAAACGGCCATTAGATATCTGATCAATAGTGGCTATTTGACGAGCTAGCTGTGGGGCCCAAACTTCTCCAGTGCGCACAGCAAGTAGCAGTCTGATTTTTTTGGTTTGGCTTGCTATAGCTGCAGCGAAACTTGTGCCATCAATCCCTAATTGATAACCCGACGGAAGCAAAATATTGTCGAATCCTTGTTCCTCAGCTTTGAGTACGATCTTTTTGCAATGTTCCCATGAACTTTGTAGTAATGGGTCTGGCACGCCAAGAAATTCGTAATCGTCGTCGCAAAGGGCCGCAAACCAAGATATTTCTAAAGAGACATCAGTAGACATTTAACTTCTCATGACTTCTTCTAGCCCTATTGGTCTTTCTTCATCAATGGACCGATGGGCCGCTACCCCCATGGCCACTGACCACAATCCATCTTCTAGCGAACTTTCTGGAGGAGAGTCTTCTAGGACAGATTTCAGGAAACGTTCATGTTCTATATATGAGGAACCATAATGATGTCCTTGATAAGGAATGTCGGAATTAGATGCAATCTGTGTATCTATATTTCCGAGACTGTGTTCTCCTCTTATGCCTGTTCGTACCAAGGATTCGGGGACTAGTGCTTCAATTTTTCCTGAAGATCCAATAACAGAGATTTCTTCTTGATTGTGAGATGCTTCTGCGAACATACAGAGATCTAACATCCCACGAGCTCCCGACTCGAAGTCGGCAATCACATAGGCGTTGTCAAGCACATCTGGGACACGTCCGTCGTAACTCTCGTCAAGGTGATTGACGTCTTGGCTGCCAGAGGCAAATACTCGGATTGGATTTGATCCAGAAATTAAACGCATCAGGTCAAAGAAATGACAGCATTTCTCAACCAGCGTTCCTCCGGTATTTTCATTGAAGCGGTTCCAGTCTCCTACTTTTTTGAGAAAAGGAAATCTGTGTTCTCGTATCGCGACCATATTGACTGAGCCAGTTCTTCCTGCGGCAACCTGTCTAATTAGTTCTGCAATAGCAGGCATATATCTGTACTCAAGACCCACCCAGATTTTAGATTGACCGTTTGCTTTCTCTATAACTTTTTCGCAATCCGAAACAGTGGTGCACAATGGTTTTTCCACCAAAGCAGGTAACCCAGTCTCTAGTATTTCTAAGAGTATTTCAGTGTGAGTCATGTTTGGTGTGGCTACCACGAGAGCGTCACATTTTCCATGCTCTAGTAATTCTCTATGATCCTGAAATGCCTCGGTTTGTGGATGCACTATTGATTTAGCGTGATTCAAAGAATTTTGATCAGGATCTGCCACGGCAACAACTTCTGCTCCTGGGAGAGCCAAGAGATTGTGAATATGCTCAATCCCCATCAATCCTGTGCCGATTACTCCGTATCGAACAATTTCGGTCATGGAAGAGGGACGCCCTCTGAAGCTTGAATAATTTGGTACACGTCACTTCTTGTCAATGACACCTTGAGTGCTTCTGAGAGTTTTTCTAACCGTTCAATTGTTTGGGTTCCAAGTAGCGCAATCGGTGAAGTCGGATGAGATAAAACAAATGCGATTGCGATAGTTGCCCGATCAACTGATTCGCGATTTGCTAGGTCATCTAAAACTGCAACAAGTTCTGCTGAGATGCCTTCCCCAGTGGCGAGACTTCCTCCGGCAAGTGGACTCCATGCCAATGGGACGAGATCTCTTTCTGCTGCTAAATCAAGAAGTCCATCGCGTAAAGGGTTTAAATGCGCTGCTGAGAACTCAGGTTGAATAGTGATAAGAGGATTCCTTAAATGCTCCTGTAATGCTTTTATTTGACTAGGTGAGTGATTTGAAACACCGAGAGCAACCACCTTTCCTTCCTCTACAAGGCTGTCAAGTGTTGACGCAACTTCTGCTGGATGGGTATACATGTCAGGGCGATGTATTTGATATAGGTCAATCTTTTCTACGTTCATACGTCGAAGAGAGTCTTCACAAGCTCCTCGAAGGTAGTCGCTGCTCGAGTTATACGGAACAGGCGGCTGTATCCCTCCCTTGGTTGCTAAAACTATTTGATCTCGCAATTCAGGACTTTCAGAAAGCACATGCCCCAGAAGTTCCTCGCATGTTCCAAACCCTTTCCCACCCCAGTCAAGGCCGTAAACATCTGCGTTATCTACCAAATTCATACCTAGATCTATTGCTGTTTTAAGAAGATTTGTTGCATGACCGATATCAGGCGTGGTGTATCGCCAGAGGCCTAAAGCTAACGGACCCACCGGTGGCAAATCATCACATAAAAATCTTGAATTACTTTGCACTAAATTCTTATCCACTTCTTCTCCTATAAAACATCACCGGAGTCTTCACTTATCAAACAGACTTGCTGGAACAGTTTTTACTACTCGACAGTCTTCTTTAGGGAACTCCCCTTCAACAAACCACGTTGAACCGGATCCAGCTAGTTGAGGAGTTTTCCCAGATATTTCTCCTAACCGATCTTTATATTGAACAATCTCTGGCATATAACTAAGAAGAGCTGATTCGAGGTCATTACCGTTATCACCTCTAGGTCCTCCCATATCATCCCAGTGTTGATAAATAGCAGGTGTTGAGACTCCAAATGGTGGTGTGAGTAAAGTAAAAGTTCTTTCTACGAAAGGTAACGGTTCTACCACTTCACCAATTCCTGAAACTCTGGCTCTCCCCCCTACTAGGCAATAAGAGACATCAGCTCCTATAGATGAAGCCTGAACAAGGTCTGTGTAGCCAGCCCATCGAAGTATCGCTGCCGCATTAGTTGACCCTCCACCCAAACCGGCACCTGCAGGAATCCTTTTTTCTATATGGATCCATGCTTTTCTATTAATTAATTCCATGGCTTGTGTAACTAAGTTGTTACGGTCCGGATCTACATCAAATCCAATCGTTAGACCTTCGATCTGAAGTCCATCTCCGTCTGAGATAACTATTCGATCCGAAAGATCCAGGCTCACCATTTCAGCTTCAATAAAATGGTAACCATCTTCTCTTTTTCCGGTGATCTTGAGAGAAAGAGTCAGTTTTGCTGGAGATACCAGTTCAGTTTTCATGATTGGACCTCCCTTGCTAAACCTATCCATTCATCAATATTTAATTCTTCCGCTCTTGCTTTCGAATTGATATTAGATTTTTTGAATTCTTCTTCTGTGACCATGACACCTAAAGAGCGGCGTAATGTTTTACGTCGGTGAGCGAACCCTGCTCTTACCAAAGAGAACAGAATTTCTTTATTAACTTCATTTGTTATGCGTGAATGTCTTTTAATTTTGACTATTGCTGAATCAACTCTTGGTCGCGGTAAAAATACAGAAGGTGGAACACGGCTAACCACAGATGCTTCTGCGTAAAAAGAAATTTTCACAGATGGGAAACCGTAAGTTTTTGTTCCGGGGCTAGCAACAAGGCGGTCAGCGACTTCGCTCTGGACCATAACCAGCATCTCGTTGATAGATGGAGTCGTGTCTAAAATATTGCAAATTAAAGGAACAGAAATGTTGTAGGGAAGATTGGCCACTAGTTTCCATTCTCCGCTAGCGAAATGATTGTCAAACTCGAAATTCATAGCATCTTCATGAAGGATCTTTAC
Source organism: uncultured Actinomycetes bacterium (assembly GCA_913052525.1). GTDB lineage: Bacteria > Actinomycetota > Acidimicrobiia > Acidimicrobiales > MedAcidi-G1 > MedAcidi-G2B. The sequence continues at coordinate 2,341 of CAJXEU010000039.1, read as the reverse complement.
CTGCTTGTCTGCAGTTACTTCCTTTAAGACTTCAATAAGTTTGTCATCGATTTCAATGACTGTTACTTGTGCTCCTTGATCTAAAAGAGCCAATGTCAAAGAACCCACTCCTGGTCCTATTTCTAAGACTTGATCGCCCGTTTCTATTTCAGCCAACTCGGCAATTCGCCTAACAGTGTTCGGCTCTACAACAAAATTTTGACCCAGCGAACGTTTAGGGCTTATCTGATATCGATCAAGGAGATCCCGGACTTCGGTCCGAGTAAGGGTCATATCTAAAAGTTAGGGCAAAAAGCGGCCGCACTCAGGCCACTGGCCTCTACCCCAGTAGTTGTAAAGGGTTAATGCCATCAGGTCTTGTTCAACAGGCGAAGCATTAATTGGATCTACGCCCAGTAAATGATGGACTTCACCGTGATCTGGAACTCCTGCAATGAAATCCCATGTAGCTTGACTAAATTGATAGGCCCCGCGATAAGTCCCCGAAGGACTGACTGCTAGGTAGTTATTCGTTGATTCACAGCGGCGCAAATCATGCCAATGCTCTTCTGTTGGGCCGTTAGGAGCTGGAGGGATATAAGGCGGCAGAGTTGTCGGGGAAGCCGAGCCCTGAGACTCTACATATTCAATCCTTGCATCTTCAAGTTCTTCAGCTCGTTCTTCTGAAACTACTTCTGCTGTTTCAAGAATCGAGAGTGCTTTTTTCTCTTTAGCAGCAACTGCGTCTTTTAAGATTTTCTGAGCTTTTGCTTCTGCGAGCATCATCACCGCTAAAGTTTCATCCATCTGACTAGATAGATCACTTTGCTCCTCCGGCGTTGAAAAATTCGTTACGGAGAGTTCTGACATTGTAGGCGCGCCAACACTTGCTGTTGTTATAACCAGCGAGGTTTCAGTAGCTCCAGCAAACGAAGTCACAGAGCCAAAAGAGTTTGGATTTTCTAATACGAGAAGCGGCAACGCAGCGATGGTGGCTACCGCCACTACCACTACTCGCCACCTTTCGATGGTGGTATCGGCTTCCAGAGCTCCATCCCTTTCCCCTCTGATAGCAATTTTTTAATGCTATAGCCGAACAAAATTTATGGAGTATTGGGAGAAAAAACAAATACAAATAAATTACCGCGCGAGGACGACTACTTTTAGCGCGAATTTCGTTTGCTTTTAGTTGATTTTATTAAGTCCATAAAATATTTCTGCGTTTCGGGTAGTAACTTGAGCTACTTTTTCTTCAGTGAGGCCTTTGATTTCTGCTATCACTCTGCCCGTATGAATAATATTTGCCGGTTCATTTATTTGACCTCTGAGAGGAACAGGGGCAAGGTACGGGGAATCAGTTTCTACTAGTAATTGATTAAGAGGACATTTTTCCACTGCAGCACGTATTTCTAAAGCTGTGGGAAAAGTAGCTATCCCGCTAAAAGAAACCAAAGCATTGCGAGATAGGCAAGATTCTAACTCTGTAGGGCCTCCTGTAAAGCAATGAAATACTGTGCGTTCTGGGGTTCCTTCAGCGTCTAATAGAGAAAAAGTTTCTTCCCAAGCCTCTCTCGTATGTATCACGAGCGGCATTGATTTTTCATTAGCTAATCCGATTTGTTCTTTAAAAACTTCGCTTTGTGTGCTTCGCGGTGAATGGTCATAATGAAAATCAAGTCCGGCTTCTCCTACCGCGACTACTTGAGGTAAATCAAGGAGTTCATCTAGTCCATGTGTCCCTTGGGTAGCTTCATGAGGATGAACTCCTGCTGTCGCCCAAACATTTTCGAAATTTTCCGCAATTTTTATCGCTACTTTGCTCTCCGATAGGTCTGTCCCTACCGTCACCATTCTCGTAACACCTGCAGAACGAGCGCTCTCAATGACAGATTCTGCGTCTTCACCAAGGTGGCAATGATTATCAAACCATTGAATACCGTTCACCTCTTTAGTCATTTTGTGCTTCAATTTTGGCAAACAACGGTGTGGGTTTAGGAATCAGTGTTCCAGGAGTGATTTGGCTTCTTTGCCAACTACTGACCGGGCCGAGAATCTCCTCAAGAGTCGCCGTGGAAAAAGGAAGATATGGAGCCAATGCTACTCGAACTCCATTTATTGCCTCTAAAGCTGTGCTGAGTATTGTCTTTGCTCGATCAAGATCTTCTTTCGCCACTCTCCAAGGTTCAGTGGCATTTAAATAAGCATTCACGGCTGCAGCTCCATCCATAGCTGCTCGCAGTGCAGCTCGAATTTCGACTTTCTCTAGGTGCTTTGAAACTCTTGCCAACATTGCATCCACATCAGATAAAACCTTATTGTCTTCATCGTTTCTGTCTCCAGAGGGAGGCACCTGGCCTTCACA
>CAJXEU010000038.1 GCA_913052525.1 uncultured Actinomycetes bacterium | reverse complement strand
AAAAGCTCCCATTCTTCTACCTAACGGGGTCGAAGTTGGAATATCAGGTAAAAGCATTGAAGTCAAAGGACCAAAAGGGTCGCTCGATTTTGAAGTTCCTGGGGCAATTGTTGTTCGCCAAGACGGAGATCAGATTTATGTTGAACGTCCAGATGATGAGCGTACAAACCGGGCACTACATGGGCTTACAAGATCGTTAATAAACAATATGGTCATTGGCGTATCTGAAGGGTTCAGCAAAGAATTAGAAATAATTGGTGTTGGCTATCGGGCTCAAGCTAAAGGACAATCATCTTTAGAGCTACAACTTGGATTTAGCCACTCAATTTCAGTTGACGCGCCAGAGGGCGTTTCTTTTGAAGTACCAGAGCCAACACGCATCATTGTTTCCGGTATTGATAAACAAGCTGTTGGACAAGTAGCAGCAAATATTCGTTCTTATCGAAAACCAGAGCCATATAAAGGTAAAGGGGTTCGTTATCTAGGAGAACACGTGGCCCGTAAGGCTGGAAAGGCGGCTAAGTAGTGAGCGCACAGACTATTGATCGGAGAGCGGCAAGATTACGCCGTCATCGTCGAGTACGTAAGACAGTTTCAGGCTCGAGTGGAAGACCTCGTCTATCGGTATTTAGATCAGCAAACAATATTTCTGCTCAGGTCATTGATGATGATTCTGGCAACACAGTCGTCTCTGCCTCCAGTCAACAAGCTGGGGTAGCAGATGGTTTACGTGGAATTGAGGCAGCTAAAGAAGTCGGTGCTGTTATCGCAGAACGCGCAAAAGCGGCAGGAATAACAACTGTTGTATTTGACCGCGGTGGGTACATCTATCACGGACGAGTAGCTGCGCTTGCAGATGCAGCACGTGAAAAAGGACTGGAGTTCTAGTGAATACACAATCAGTAAAGGTTGAAGAGTCCGGATTGCGTGAATCTCGAGTTATTCACATCAACCGAGTTGCAAAAGTTGTAAAAGGAGGCCGAAGGTTTTCTTTCACAGCGCTAGTGGTTATTGGTGATGGTGCTGGACATGTTGGTCTTGGCTATGGCAAAGCAAAAGAAGTTCCGTTAGCAATCCAAAAAGGAACTGAAGAAGCCAAACGAAATTTGGCTCCAGTAGCAATGGCTGGGTCAACTATTGTTCACAAGGTGCTCGGCATCGCTGGAGCAGGTCGAGTCTTACTCCAACCGGCTGCGCCTGGTACCGGAGTAATCGCTGGTGGTGCTGCTCGTATCATTCTCGAAGAAGCCGGCATACACGATGTGCTATGCAAGTCGTTGGGTTCCCCAAATCACATAAACGTTGCACGTGCCACGATTGCAGGTTTAGCAGCAGTTCGCAGACCTGATGAAGTAGCTCGATTACGAGGCCTCGATCCTGAAACATTTGTCCCAGGTGCTCTACTGGATGCTTATCGCCGTTCTGAGGCAGGAATAGGTTCAAATCTTCCTGAGGAAGAGGATGATACCGATGTCTGAAATTAGAGTTACTCAAATTCGTTCAGCCATTGGGTCAAAACCGAAGCAGCGTGGAACTCTACGAGCACTAGGTCTTGGGCGTATAGGTAAAAGCAATACGCTCCCGGATCGTGGAGAGATTCGTGGGATGATCGCAAGGGTTCCTCATTTAGTTGAAGTTGAGGAGGTCAACTGACATGAAAGTCCATGATTTAACTCCTGCACCTGGATCAAAAACTCGTGCAAAACGTGTAGCTCGCGGGATTGGCGGCAAAGGCGGAAAAACTGCTGGTCGTGGGTCAAAAGGTCAACGTGCTCGTAACACAGTACGAGTTGGCTTTGAAGGTGGTCAGATGCCCCTGCACATGCGAATACCTAAACTACGCGGATTTAAGAATCCATTTAGAGTTGAATACCAAGCGGTAAATCTAGATGCAATTGAAGAGTCAGGACTCACTGAAGTGAATCCTGAAACACTTTTGTCTCGTGGATTGGTTCGTAAAAATGCGTTGATAAAGATCCTTGGACGAGGAGAAATTACTCGTGCTGTATCAGTTCAAGCTCATGCTTGGTCTACTTCTGCTGAAGAGGCAATTACAACAGCTGGTGGATCACTTGAAAAGTTGCCGTTACCATTTGCTGTACGACCACCTTCAAGTGGTAATGCACACATGAATCGTTAGAAAAGGCATAAGGAGACATCATGCTTGCCAGCATGCTCAACATGTTCAGAGTAGCTGATCTGCGAAAGCGGATTCTGTTCACCCTGCTGATGATCGTGCTTTATCGAGTGGGAGCGTTTATACCTGCTCCTGGTATTGACGTAGAGCAAGTTCAATTACTTCGTGACCGAGCAAACCAAGGTGGCGTTTTAGCATTCCTACAACTTTTCTCAGGAGGCTCTTTGACAACTTTCGCTGTCTTTGCGCTTGGCGTAACTCCTTACATCACTGCTTCAATTATCATGCAAGTTTTAGGTGTGGTTGTCCCAAAGATTGAACAGTGGCAACAACAGGGAGCAGTGGGTCAGAGAAAGATAACTCAATGGACTCGTTATTTAACGGTGGCGATTGCTGTGATTCAAGCAACAAGTTTTGCTTTCTTATTTAATGACGGCGGAAACTCTATTAGTGGCCAATCTGGAGCAAATTTATTACCTAATTTCCATATAGGTACTGTAAGCGTGGTGGTACTTACACTGGCTGCAGGCACGGCATTACTTATGTGGATGGGGGAGTTAATTACTCAAAAAGGGATTGGAAATGGGATGTCGCTATTGATCATGATTTCAGTCATTAGCGCCTTTCCAGCTCAAGGATCTTTAATCCACGCAGAAAATGGTATTTGGGCTTTAATGGTCGTTCTTGCAGTTCTCGCAGCTCTTATTACCGCTATTACTTTTGTTGAACAAGGGCAACGAAGGATCCCTGTTCAGTTTGCGAAACGAGTGCAGGGGCGTCGAATGTATGGGGGTCAGAATACTTACATTCCTTTAAAAGTGAATCAGGCTGGAGTTATTCCTATTATCTTTGCTACTTCAGTGCTTTATCTTCCTGTTCTTCTTGCAGCCGCTCTACCTTGGGATGGGTTTCGGTCTTGGGTAAATAACAATCTTGCTCAGTCAAATAATGTTTTTTACTTTGTAGTAACAGGATTTATGGTTGTGGGCTTTGCTTATTTCTATACAGCCATCACATTTGATCCAGCGAAACAAGCAGACACGATACGTAAACAAGGTGGCTTTGTCCCAGGTATCAGGCCGGGATATCAAACAGAGCGTTACCTCTCCAAAATTCTTTCACGAATAACTCTGCCGGGAGCTCTGTTTCTTGCCGCAGTGGCACTTATCCCATCGATTTTGATCAATGTATTTTTAGATACAAGCCAGGGGGTAGGCGGGTCAGCTGGAGCTGGTGCTGCAGGGTTCGGATTCATAGGAATTTCAATTCTTATCGCAGCAGGTGTATCCCTTGAGACAATGAAGCAAATCGATTCTCAATTAACCATGCGCAACTATGAAGGATTCTTAAAGTAGTCCATTGGCTACAGAGAATTAAGCCATGAAACCTATCAATTTAATAATTTTTGGACGGCAAGGATCTGGCAAAGGAACTCAGAGTTTAATGGTGACTGAAGAGTTTGGTTCCGTCCACATCTCAACTGGAGATATGTTGAGGGCAGCAATTGAACAAGCAACAGAATTCGGACTACAAGCAAAGACAGTCATGGATCGAGGAGAACTTGTTTCAGATGAAGTTATATCTGGCATTGTTGCTGAAAGATTAGGCCAGAGTGATGTGATGCAACAAGGATTCTTACTTGACGGTGTTCCACGTACGCTTGGTCAAGCAGAATCACTTATTGCCGTATTAGAAGGCTTAGATTTATCACTTGATTTAGTATTGAATTTAGAAGTTCCTATTGATGAAGTGACGTCTCGGATGATGTCGCGCGGCCGAGAAGACGATACCGAAGAAGCAATAGCACGACGGTTGGGCCTTTACGAGCAAGAAACAGCTCCATTACTTGAATTTTTTTCAGAAAAAGGAGTTTTTGAAGTTATAGATGGACTTGGTTCAGAAACGGAAGTATTTGAGCGTTTGAATGCCGTAATAACAAGAGTTATATCCGATAAGAAATGATGAGACGAATAACTTTACATATGGCTGCCTCTAGGGGTTGGTCAAGGCACAGGGGGACGGTAGCGTTACCTGTCGGCTTCTGTAGTCGTAAAACAGGCTATGTAGAAGACTTATTGGACCTGGGAGGTCAGTTCTGACGAAATCTAAAGAAGACGCGATTGTGATGGAAGGAACGGTTCTTGAACCGTTACCTAACGCCATGTTCAAAGTCGAGTTAGAAAATGGCCATGAGGTACTTGCGCACATTTCAGGAAAAATGCGTATGCATTACATACGCATTCTTCCAGGTGACCGAGTACAAGTTGAAATGACTCCATACGATCTCCAAAGAGGCCGTATTACATATCGTTATAAGTAAGGCAAGAGAAACGAAACATGAAGGTTCGTGCAAGCGTAAAAAGAATTTGTGATAGATGCCGAGTAATTCGGCGTCATGGACGCGTGCAGGTTATTTGCACAAACCCTCGTCATAAACAACGGCAAGGTTAGGAAAAGACAGAATGGCACGTATTTCTGGAATAGATATTCCACGGGATAAACAAGTACAGATTTCTCTTACTTACATTCACGGAGTCGGTCGGACTCGTGCTTTGGAAGTTTGCGAGGGAGCAGGAATTGACCCCGTTTCACGCGTTCGTGATCTAACAGATGAAGAAGTTACGAGTATTCGAGCATTCATTGAAGAGCATCTTAAAGTTGAGGGAGATTTACGACGTGAAATTTCTCAGAACATAAAGAGAAAAATGGATATCGGCTGCTATCAGGGGCTACGTCATCGCCGTGGCTTACCTGTTCGGGGCCAGCGAACCCACACTAACGCTCGGACCAGAAAAGGAAAGCGCAAGACAGTAGCTAACAAGAAGAAGGTGTTGAAGTAATGGCGAAAACGTCAGCAGGCGGTCGTCGCCCTCGTAAAAAGGAACGAAAGAACATTCCGCATGGAGTGGCTCATATAAAGAGTTCATTCAATAACACAATCGTCAACATCACAGATCAATCAGGAAATACTTTGGCCTGGGCTTCTGCTGGAAATGTTGGGTTTAAAGGGTCAAGAAAATCTACTCCGTTTGCTGCACAAATGGCAGCAGAAAAATGTGCCCTTCAAGCTATGGAACATGGAGTTCGAAAAGTTGATGTGATCGTAAAAGGCCCTGGATCCGGGCGTGAGACCGCTATCAGAACAATTCAAAGTACCGGAATAGAAGTAACAGGTATCAAAGACGTAACTCCGGTTCCACACAATGGTTGTCGCCCTCCAAAAAGAAGGAGAGTCTGATGTCACGCTATACAGGACCAAAAGCACGTATTTCTCGACGATTGGGAACCAACATATTTGGTACAAAATCTGAAACAGTCGCTTTAGATAAGCGCCCGTTTCCACCAGGCGAACACGGACGTTCGCGCAGACGAGGAAATCAGTCTGAGTTCTTAATTCAGTTGCAAGAAAAACAAAAAGCCCGATTTACTTATGGACTTACCGAACGCCAGTTTCGCAACTTATATGAGGAAGCAAACCGCAAAGAAGGGGTTACCGGAGAGAGCCTACTTCAGTTTCTTGAGTTGAGATTAGACAATATTGTTTACCGTTCAGGCATGGCAGCTACTCGACCTCAAGCTCGACAACTAGTAAATCATGGCCATGTAGATGTGAATGGGAAAAGAGTTAATATTCCTAGTTACAGAGTACGTAAGGGAGACGTAGTGACCTTGCGGTCAAAGGCCCGTAACATGGTAGTAGTTCAATGGAATATAGATGTACTAGACCGTGAGGCCCCAGCATGGCTCGGAGTCTCTGATGGAGGACACGAAGTAGAAGTTAAAGAACTTCCCATTCGTGAGCAAATTGATATTCCGGTAAGAGAACAACTCATTGTTGAGTTGTATAGCAAGTAATAGATCCTAAAGAGTGAGGTATTAAAGCATGTTGGTCATCCAAAGACCCAGCGTTGAAGTTGTAGAAGAAGTTGAAGGAAATCGGCAAGAATTTGCTATAGGTCCCCTAGAGCCAGGCTTTGGGCATACTTTAGGCAACTCACTCCGACGCACGCTCCTATCGTCTATTCCTGGAGCAGCCATCACACAGATTAAGTGTGATGACGCAGAACACGAGTTCAGCACTATTGAAGGCATTGTTGAAGATGTTGCTGACATAGTTCTGAATTTAAAAGATGTTGTGATAGCTAGTCATAGTGACGAGCCAGTTACTTTACGTATAGAAGAGCGTGGACCGGGAGTAGTAACAGCAGCTGTGCTTCAAGATAAGCACGCAGATATTGAAATTCTTAATCCTGATTTGGAGTTAGCTACTTTGAATAAAAATGGCCGACTAGCTCTTGAGGTGACCGTTGAGAGAGGAAGAGGCTTTCTCACATCTAAAAGAATTTTAGAAAGTGGGATTATTGGGATCATTCCAGTAGATGCACTCTTTTCACCAGTTAGACGTGTGAGTTTTGTTGTAGACCCTATGCAGGTTGATCAAGCAATAGATCATGATCGTTTAGTGCTTGAGATCGAGACAGATGGGTCGCTATCTCCCCGTGAAGCATTAGCTTCTGCTGGCGGAACGCTACGTGCTCTTGTGCAACTAGTGGAAGAGATGAGCGATGAACCACAAGGATTAGAACTTGGAGAATCAGGTCCAGTTGGAGGAGCCTCTCCAGATATGGATCTTCCAATTGAAGATCTTGATTTATCTGAAAGACCGAGAAACTGCCTCAAACGAGGACAGGTAGACACTATTGGACAGTTACTTGAAAAAACTTATGATGACTTGCTAGCCATTACGAATTTCGGGCAAAAGTCGTTGGACGAAGTAATAGAGAAGCTTGATGAACGTGGGCTCTCTCTAGCTATTCGGAGATAGTGGAGCAGTAAAGGTTTAATCATGCCAGCCACCCCTAAAAAAGGACGCCGTTTTGGCGGAAGTTCAGCTCACCATAAATCAATGATGGCCAATCTTGTAGCATCTTTGATTGCAGCTGAGGCGATCACAACAACAGAAGCTAAAGCAAAAGCTTTACGACCAATCGCAGAAAAGATGATTACAAAAGCAAAGAAAGGCGGATTACATAATCACCGCCAAGTAGTATCTTTCCTTCGAGACAAGGAAATGACAGCAAAACTCTTTGAAGATATTGGGCCTCGATATGCAGATCGCCCTGGTGGCTATACTCGCATATTAAAAATTGGACCACGCAGTGGCGATAACGCTCCAATGGCTCGCATTGAGTTAGTCTGAAAAATCCCGTTATGCGGGTTAAGGGAACCGTAAGTTATGACGGATCTTCATTTCATGGGTACGCGATCAATCAAGGCGTGCTGACAATAGCAGGAGAACTAGATACGGCACTTAGCAAGGTCTTAGGTGCAGATATTGTGACAACTTGTGCAGGTAGAACGGACCGAGGTGTTCATGCACAAGGACAAGTAATTAGTTTTGATGCACCTGAAGGAACAGATCTTCCGAAGTTGCAGCACTCAGTCAACCGGATTTGTCGCCCTTGTATTGTGGTAAACGATCTTGTTGAAACATTTCCGGAATTTGATGCACGATTTTCAGCAAATGGTCGTACCTACCGATATCGAATATTGAACCAAAAGACACCTAATCCTTTTCTTGCCTCTACGACATGGCATATTCCTATTTCTTTAAATATTGAAAAAATGATAAAAGCAAGTAGCCACTTTATTGGGACACTTAATTTTTCTTCGTTTTGTAAACGAACTCCACCTCAACCTGGTTATCAAGAACGTAGCCTTGTAAGGACTGTTGAGTCAGCAACGTGGCTGGAAAAAGATGAAAATATTCTTGAATTTGAAATTGTTGCTTCTTCTTTTTGTCATCAAATGGTCCGGTCAATAGTCGGGACCTTAGTGCAGGTCGGTAAAGGTCAAATTACGGAGAGAAAAATTCCTGAAATACTTCAAGCCCAAGACCGACAGAAGGCAGGTTCACCAGCTCCACCTCATGGATTGGTTCTATGGTCGGTTCGGTATCCTAAGTTAATTGATGACCCTAGACGGGTTGCCGAGGGTGAGTCAGCGACGTAGCCTTATGTGGTGGCTCTGAGCTCAGAAATTAGCTCTAAGTTTGCCGTTTGGATACCAAACAAGTGGTTTGTTACGGCTTCAAAAGATGAAAAGGTAATTAAGTGTCTACTTACACACCAAAAGCTAATGAGATAGAACGTAAATGGCATGTCGTGGACGCTGATGGCCTCATTCTTGGACGCTTAGCAACAGAAGTAGCTTCTATTCTCCGAGGAAAACACAAACCAATTTTTACACCTCATCTTGATACAGGTGATCATGTCGTTGTTATCAACGCTGACAAAGTTGTTTTAACTGGAGCAAAGACTGAAGACAAGAAGGTTTATGATCATTCAGGTTTCCCTGGTGGACTTACTACAAGAAACTATGGGGACATGCTGGTTGAAAAGCCTGAAGAAGCAGTACGTCGAACGATTCAAGGGATGTTGCCAAGGAATCGTCTTGGACGTCAGATGTTAAAGAAATTGAAGGTTTACAGAGGCTTAAAACATCCTCATGGCGCTCAACAAC
>CAJXEU010000037.1 GCA_913052525.1 uncultured Actinomycetes bacterium | reverse complement strand
GGTGTGCAGTTCGTGCCGCTTCTGCCAAGTTCTCTCCATCAATCGGTAAGAGTGCACCGAGTTTCTCTCCTCCGGTCTGGATTTCAATGACTTTACGACCCCCGATAGTTGAGAGTCCAAAAGATACATTGCCAGTTGTTCCGGCTCTTAGTGCCACAGGTGGTGATGAATAATCGGATTCCATTAGTTAAGAGTTACATGAATGCCGGGCTGATTGGGGGCATTTTCTAAAACTATTTGGGTTAGTACTTCAATTGTTGAACGCACAGGTGTCGACGGTGTGATGCGTTGGTTGAACGCCAGGTCAACTTTTCGTTTAGATAAGCCTTCAACAGGCACAATGACCCAGTTTCCTTTTGGGTGCCCGGAAGCAGCACTAGCAGGCAGAAGAGCAGGCGTTTGACCTTCTATGGCCAATGAGGCTAAAAGTCTTAACCCTGTGATTTCTGCGACAGGCAGCAAGGAAATACCTGCCGTTGCAGATTCTTGATCAATACTGTCTCGAATTGTGGTTCCAGGAGGAGTGAGCATAATTTCTACATCTGATAGATCTTTAAGAGTTATTGATTTCTTTTCAGACAAAGGGTGCTCCTTAGAAGCAATAACAACGTATTCTTCTTCGAAAAGAGACATCGTGTCGATGCCGGATGTTGTAATAGGGGAGTTTATTATTGCTATGTCAAGTTCTCCTGTGATTAATTTAGGAGTGAGTGAAGCCGTGACGTCATCAGTGATGATCGGTCGAAGACTTGGGTAGTCGTGATTGAGTTGATTTAGCAATGGATTGGCTATCCATCTAGCTACAGTTCCGATGCATCCAATATTCACCGAACCAGCAACTTCACTTTTCATAGAGGAGATATCGTCAGTTATTGCGCGTAATTCGCTCCGAATACGTTGAGCACGTTCTATAACTGCTTCACCTTCAACTGTTGGAGCCATAGTTCTGCGATCAATCAAGACAGTTTTTAGTTCATTCTCAAGTCGTGCGACATGTGTAGAGACATTTGATTGCACGGTATGTAAAGCACGCGCAGCACCAGAGAAGCTGTGGTGTTCTGCCACGGCTAATAAAAGATTCAGTTGACGAAGATCCATCACTATGAATGATGCCAGATAAGAACCCATATTTCCTACTGATAGACAAAAAGACGGTATCTTTAGTGAGTATTCAATTTACTGAGAAACCTCTAAGGTCTAACAACAAAGAATTTCAGAAGGCTTTCAAACTATATGACCACTACTCTCGCAATCCACTTTGACCCCACTGCCATTCATGCAGCAGTGGATAGCGATGGCCGCCTTGATTTGATCGCTCTAGGTGGTAATAAGGCCGGAATGCCAATGGCAATACACCTTGGTTTAGACGATTCAGTATTTATTGGTGATGAAGCAGAAAAGCAGATGCAACTTGATCCAGCTGGTGTGGTTGATGACCCAATAGGAAGCCTCATTGAACAAGAAGTTACTTCACAAGGGGGACGGGCCTCTACATCAGAAGTTCTCTTGGCTCGACTCCTAACCGAGGTATATGCAAAAGGTGTCCAGATACTTGATAAAACACCGGATCACGTTTTAGTGGTCTTAACTGCGGGTGGGCCCAAAGAAGAAATCTATGTCGCTGCTGCTTCGCGAGCACTCATAGGGCAAGTGGAATTTGTTAGTGAAACAAAAGCTTGGTCAGCAATGGCCACACATGGACCTCAAGAAGTAGACCCTGATCTTTCCGGCGTCATAGGTGGGCTGCTTTGGAGACGACATGGAGATACTCCGTCTGGTCCAATACCACGAGTGACCCGTGAAGACTTGGGACAAACAGAAACCGTGGTTTCTTCAACTTTGCAACCTGCACCAAGCGTTATCGCTGATGGAACACGATCAGTATTTGAAGCAGATAAACCAGTAGAGATCAACAAACGACGAAAAGTTCCTCGAATACTAATTGTTCTCTTTCTTTTCATAGGGGTTGCTGCCGCTATTGGATATGTGGTGTTGAACCAACTGCAAAAAGATGAAGACACTCCTCTTGTCGAAACCCCACTAGTGACAACCACTTCAACCACCTCAACGGCTCCTCCGACCACTACTGAATTGATTGAAGAAACATCAACTACGTCAACAACTACGTCAACTACTACGTCAACAACATCAACCACCACTACTACGACAACCACATCAATTCCACCACTAGGCATGGTGACAGTATCTTCTGTCGGGGTTTTGTTGGATGCGATGGGGGTACCCACCTTGCTTTCATTTGCTGACCCCGCAGACGAAGTCTTACTTGAACTAGAGACAAAGGTTGGGTCCCCAGATTCTGATACTGGGTGGAGCGAAGATCCTCAATGCGATGTTCCTAATGTAAGAAGAGTCACCTACGGCGATTTAGAAGTTGTGATGGTTGATGAAGATATTGAGGATGGAACACCCGGAGTTGACGCAGTTTTTGGTCAATGGTTTGTTGCTGGTGCATGGGCAACCGATTCATCAATTTGGACTATTGAACGTATTGGAATTGGATCAACTGTTGCCGAATTGCGAGAAGTTTCCACCGCATTTGCGATAGAGACAGCAATAGACGGTGACTTAACAGGATATTTCAACTTCAATTTTATCAACATTTTACAAGATGATGGAATAAACGGATTAACGAACGCTACTTCTGACATAGGCGTTGTTCTTTCAATGTGGTCAGGCAATACGTGTGACCGGCGTAGTTAAATTATTTATTCTTCACTTAATCCGGATATAGACGGACTCTCTTCAAAATCTTTTGTCGAACTCCCCACGGAAAGAAATAGTGCAGTGGCGATAAGGATGCCTCCAACGAGTACGAGTATTTTCCACCAAAGTGGTTTAAATTTCATAAAAGTAATGAAGCAACATTTGTTTAGTTCTCAATGCTTACTATCTCAACTTTGAGAATCCCGTGAGGGGCTTCGAAAGAGACAACGTCACCGGCTTTCCCCCCAAGAAGAGCTTCTCCTAATGGTGACCCAGGAGAAACAACGTCTATGTCATCTCGTTTTTCTTCAATAGAACCAACAAGTAACAATTCAGGAGTTTCATCACCTTCGTAAAGTATGGAAACAATGACCCCGGGGGAGACTGTGTCAGTTTGGCCCATGGTTTCTTCAATTATTTCGCAATTCTCTAGAACGCTCTCAATATGCATGATGCGTCCCTCCATTTTGCCTTTTTCCTCTTTCGCTGCGTGGTAGTCGCCGTTTTCTGAGAGATCACCTAATTCACGTGCAGCTTCAATCTTTCTCGCGATATCAATTCTTCCGCGAGTCGTTAGATCAGTTAACTCTGCGACGAGACGATCATGGGCATTCTGTGAAAGTTGTTGCATCTTCGACATGAGGCGAGATCGTATCTGAAAGAATCGGTACCGCCACCTATAAGACCTCAAATTAACTTATTTGACCAGTGCTATTAGCAGTTTGCTAGACTTAAAGGGATGGACAGATTACTTTCGGTGATCAGAATTGTTTAACGTACGTCTTGTAACGTGCGCTTTAACCGTCCACTTAATGTGGACGGTTTTTTATTTAAATCAAGATATTTCTACAAATTGAAAGGTAAGGAGCGGTTACGTGACACATCGTATTGGCATCATTGGTGGTGACGGTATCGGCCCAGAAGTCATCGCTGAAGGCTTGAAAGTGATTGGCGCGGCTGGTGTCAGTTTAGAAACAGTTGATTATGACCTTGGTGGCGCCCGATACGGTCGCGATCAAACAGTTTTACCTAATGAAATAATTGATGAATGGCGTGACCTAGATGCTTTATATCTCGGTGCTGTAGGAACCCCTGAAGTCCCACCTGGGCTAATAGAGAGGGGACTCTTACTTAAGATGCGATTCGCTCTTGACTTATACGTGAATTTGCGTCCTTTCACATACGCAGAAAATAATATTGATTTCTGCGTAGTAAGAGAAAATACGGAAGGATCTTATGCGGGAGAAGGCGGTGTTTTGCGGCAAGGAACCAAAAACGAAATAGCTAC
This sequence comes from uncultured Actinomycetes bacterium, assembly GCA_913052525.1. Classification (GTDB taxonomy): domain Bacteria; phylum Actinomycetota; class Acidimicrobiia; order Acidimicrobiales; family MedAcidi-G1; genus MedAcidi-G2B. The sequence goes on along the minus strand of CAJXEU010000037.1, from coordinate 4,651 downwards.
ACAAGGATCTGTAAATACCCGCATGGGAGTGGAACGTTGTATCAGATTTGCTTTTGATCTTGCAGCTAGTCGACGCGGCCACTTAACCCTGGTACATAAAACCAATGTCTTGACATTTGCCGGAGATCTTTGGGAACGGACGTTCAATGAAGTTGCAGAGGAATACCCACAAGTAGAAACTGCCTACAACCATGTAGACGCAGCATGCATCTACTTCGTTCAAACACCTAACCAATATGACGTCATCGTCACCGATAATTTATTTGGAGACATATTGACAGATCTTGGCGGAGCCATATCTGGAGGTATAGGTATGGCTGCATCAGCGAACCTAAACCCATCTCGAACCGGACCATCAATGTTTGAACCAGTACACGGCTCAGCTCCCGATATTGCCGGTCAAGGCATAGCCAACCCAACGGCCGCTATCCTTTCAGGAGCGATGATGCTTGACTTTTTAGGTGAAAATGATGCAGCGAATCGTATAAAAGAGGTTTGTGCTGATCCAAAGGTTCAGGTTCAAGGAACCGAAGCTATTGGAGATGCAATAGCGGAACGGGTTAGTTGAACTGTAATAGTCAAATTAAAAAATAAGGAAATAGAAATGGCGTTTGAGAAAGCAGAAAAAATTTGGATGAATGGGGATCTCGTCGACTGGGACGACGCAACTGTTCACGTTTTAACACATACTCTGCATTACGGAAATGGTGTATTTGAAGGAATTCGAGCCTATGAAACAGACAAAGGCCCAGCCGTTTTTCAGTTGCGTCCTCATATAGAACGACTTTTCCAGTCTGCAAAAATTCTTTTCATAGACATTCCTTGGACCATAGATCAACTTGTAGAAGGAGTTCTAGACACAGTAAGAGTTAATGGTTTTTCATCTTGTTATATACGGCCACTGGTTTACCTCGGTTATGGAGAGATGGGACTCAACCCACTTGACTGCAAGGTTGACGTATCAATCTCTTGTTGGCCATGGGGTGCGTACCTCGGAGATGAAGGGATCGAAAATGGAGTCCGAGTCATGGTTTCTTCTTGGCAACGTCACGATCCAAATGCCATGCCACCAGCAGCTAAAGGCGTCGGCCATTACATAAATTCTCAAATGGCAAAAGTGCAGGCAATAAAATCTGGATATGAAGAAGCCATCCTCCTTTCACCACAGGGGTATGTTTCAGAGTGCACTGGAGAAAATTTGTTTATTGTGCGTGAGGGAAAGATCATCACACCTCCTTCATCTGCAGGTGCACTTGAAGGCATAACCCAGAAGACGGTCCGACAAATCGCTGAAGATCTTGAAATCCCATACATTCAAGGAAATATTCTTCGTAGCGATTTGTACATAGCAGAAGAAGCTTTTTTGTCGGGAACCGCAGCCGAGATCGTTCCTATTAGATCAGTAGATGACCGAGAAATCGGTGATCCAGGTTCTATAACTAAAGCAATTCAAGAAGTTTATTTTGATGTCGTACGTGGAAAGCGTCCCGAGTACGAATCTTGGAACGAGTATGTCAATCCATAGTTCAAAGACGCTTCCTGAAATAGTAGAAATTTATGACACAACGCTACGTGACGGCGCCCAGTTAGAAGGGATATCCCTCACAGTTGATGACAAACTACGAATAGCTGAACAACTAGACAACTTAGGTGTCCATTACATAGAAGGCGGTTGGCCAGGGGCCAACCCTAAAGACGTTGAGTTCTTCGAAAGAGCACAACAAGAACTATCGCTTAAGCAGTCACAGCTAGTGGCTTTCGGGTCAACGAGAAAAGTTAATGGTAAAGCAGAGAGCGACCCGACTTTGGCGAACCTGGTTTCTGCTGGTACATCTACAGTTTGCATAGTGGGCAAGTCATGGGACTATCACGTAACTGAAGCACTTAGAACCTCCTTAGATGAAGGAGTAGCTATGGTCACTGATTCAATAAAATTCTTAAAAAGCCAAGGTTTAGAAGTCTTTTTCGATGCTGAACATTTCTTTGATGGCTATAAGGCGAACTCAGAATTTGCTCTTCGAGTCTTAGAGGGTGCAGCTGAAGCAGGAGCTGACTGCCTCGTTCTTTGTGACACTAATGGTGGTTCGTTGCCGTACCACATAGAAGAAACTGTTTCGGAAGTGGTAAGCCATGTTGGAACTTCAATTGGAGTTCATTTACATAACGACACTGGCTGTGGGGTAGCTAATGCGATGGCTGGAGTTATGGCAGGAGCTACACAAGTGCAAGGGACGATAAATGGTTACGGAGAACGAGTGGGAAACTGTGACCTCGTTCCGATCATTGCAAACTTGAGTTTGAAGTTAGGGGTCAAGACTCTCCCTGACGAATGCATGGAAAAACTTACTTCAGTAGCTCATCACATCGCAGAACTTGTCAATTTCTCATCTGATCCGCAACAGCCATATGTCGGTTCAGGTGCTTTCGCTCACAAAGCGGGGCTACATGTAAGCGCTATTTCTCGACGTCCTGACGCTTATGAACATATTGATCCAAATCTGGTTGGAAACGGCACACGGTTTCTGGTTTCGGAGATGTCTGGCAAATCAACTATTGAGATCAGAGCTCAACAATTAGGTTTAGACATTGGTGGCGAAACTTTAAACGAGGTCGTAGAGACGTTGAAAGATCTCGAATACCGTGGGTATCACTTCGAAGCTGCAGACGCATCACTGGAGCTATTGCTTAGAGCTTCTACAGGATGGGAACAAGATTTCTTTCGCCTCCAGTCATTTTCTGTAAATGTGGGACATTTATCAGGCAGTGGTAGCCGCGCTTGGAACGACGTAGCAGTAGAAGTAGATACCGAAGCGAATGTCTCAATTGAAGTGGACGGTAAAACAGTTGAGGCATCTGGTAAAGGAAATGGCCCAGTAAATGCGCTAGATGCTGCTCTGAGAGAAGCCCTAGAAACTCGGTACCCAATCTTAGGGAAACTCCGACTAACAGACTTCAAAGTTCGAGTGCTTGAAACGAGTAAAGGAACTGGTGCTATTACGCGAGTTTTGTTAGACACAACAAATGGTGAACAGACTTGGACAACAATTGGAGTGTCAGAAAACATAATCGAAGCCTCGTGGCAAGCGCTTGTTGACTCAATTGTGTACGGGTTAATGAACACTGAAAAGTAATTTGCTTTAGAAATGTTTAATTTGAAGAAAGTTCTCCTAGCTGAAGGTTTAGGAACAATGTTCCTACTTATCGGAGTTGTTGGCTCCGGAATAATGGCGGAAAGGCTTTCTGAAGGACACGACGGACTGATCCTTTTCCAAAATGCGGCAGCAACGACGGCTGTTTTAATAGCGATAATTTCTATCTTCAATAAAATCTCTGCTGACTTCAATCCAGCAGTCACACTTTGTGGTTGGGCTCTTGGTCATCGAACCAGTAAAGAAGTCCTACCAATCTTTGCTGCACAAATTACCGGAGCAATCCTTGGAACAGTGCTCGCGAATCTTATGTTTGATTTATCTGCAGTGAATTGGTCCAACACCAATCGCAGTGGTGGCCATTTGTGGCTCGGAGAAGTCATAGCAACCCTTGGTTTATTGCTGGTGGTGTTCAGTCTTATCCATACCTCTCGCACTTCAAAAATCCCTTATGTAGTAGGGGCATATATAGGTGGAGCATATTATTTTACTTCATCAACGAGTTTTGCTAATCCGGCTGTGACGATTGCTCGTTCATTCTCTGATACTTTTACCGGAATTTCCCCAACTCACATTCCAATGTTCGTTTTGATGCAACTAACTGGAGCAGTGATAGCGGTAGCACTTATTCGATATTTGTTCACTGACTAATGGTGGTCGTTGAGCACCCTATTTCTTCATCCACTGGTGCGTTGTTAACTCGATCATCCATCCAAGCCATCAGATCTGACCAATACGCCCCCGGAGCACTACCATGAGTGTGGCCTTCATATACGCGTCGTTCAATATGTTCGTGACCTTCTAGCGCACAAATTTGATCTAAAAGAAACGCACTGCTGATTACGGGGATTTGCTCGTCTTGATCGCCATGCAAAATAACGACCGGAGTCTGATTCGGTACTTGGTTGGTGTCGTTTTCCACCAATCGGGCATTCCAGTCTGGATCAGCAAAAATATCGTCAACAGAAGTGAGATCTTCAAAAGGTATCGGGTTGAAGGTTTCGAAAATATGTCCAGTGCAACCAAGCTCTAGTTCTTCTAGTAGTGGCATGTACTCAGGTTCAACAATCGTTTCTAAAGAAAGTTCGTCGTAAGCTTCTGCGAGAGCAGCAGCGACCATTACTAGGTATCCCTGAAAATCACCGTTCATTAGAAAGTTTTTAAGAAGTGGGAATTGACTTGGTGGTGCACCTGCGCCCACACCCACAAGGTTTAATTCAGGAGCTATGTTTTGCCAAAGCTGAGAAGCATGCATGGCTGCATGGCCTCCCTGAGAGTGACCCCAAACAAGTAGAGGTCCGGTGGCGCCTAAAGTAGGAGCAGTTTGAGCTGCTCTCACAATATCGAACACTCCTTGCGCCTCACTGGCACCAACTATGTATGGGTGTAGTCCTGGTCCTCCCATTCCTTCAAAGTCACTTGAAACCACTACCCAACCATCATCAAGTAATGGCTGAACTAAAGCACTACGACCACCAAAATCAACATCTTCTCCGATGTAG
>CAJXEU010000036.1 GCA_913052525.1 uncultured Actinomycetes bacterium | reverse complement strand
CCATCAGTATGATCTCGACCGACATTTGTAACTATTGCTACATCAGCTTCTATAACGTTTGTTGCATCAAATCTTCCTAAAAGGCCTACTTCCACCACTGCGACGTCAACTGCTTCATTTGAGAACCAAAGAAAAGCCGCGGCGGTCAGTAATTCAAAATATGAGGGTTTCTGATTTGCACTATCTGCAAAAGGAACTAATTCATCTATTAGATCGCCGAACTGCTCCTCGGTGATCATTTCGTCATTTACTTTCAAACGTTCTCGCACAGTGTCAACATGTGGACTGCTATAAGTTCCCACTTTCAGTCCTGCTGCTTTTAGCAGTGAAGAAATCATGGCTGATGCAGAACCTTTGCCATTAGTTCCCGTGATATGGACGCTGCGATAATCTGACTGTGGATCACCCATGATCTGGACAAGACCCTTCATAGCTTCAAGGCTTAAACCATGAATCCGTCCTGCTGTTGCTTCATGATTGACGTGTTGGTCAAGAAACTTTAAAGCCTCTGCGTAATCCACGAGTTAGTTACGAGGCGGCGCGTTTGTCCGAAGCGCTTCGCTCTACGATTGTGGGCTCAATTCGCCCAACTACGCACTCTGCCTCAATTACGACTTCTGCGATCTGATTATCACTTGGTAATTCATACATTGTTCCTAGTAGAACTTCTTCAAGTATTGCCCTGAGCCCGCGAGCTCCTGTGCCTCTTTCTAAAGCTTGTTCTGCCACTGCATTCAATGCATCTTCTGTGAATTTCAATTCCACATCTTCAAAACCGAATATGCGTTGATATTGCTTAACCAAGGCATTGCGAGGTTCAGTCAATATTTCAACTAAAGCTTCGATTCCTAACTGGTTGACTGTTCCAACTACAGGCAGGCGTCCCACGAATTCAGGTATAAGACCAAATTTTGTTAAATCTTCTGGTCTTACTTCTGAGAAAAGATCACCGAGGTCTCTTTCCGTGGAAGTTCGTATGTCTGCTCCAAAACCAACGTTGGTTCCGCCTTTACGATTTTCAATAATATTTTCAAGTCCAGCGAACGCCCCTCCACAGATAAACAAAATATTTGTTGTGTCTATCTGCATAAATTCTTGATGAGGGTGTTTGCGCCCTCCCTGAGGTGGAACCGAAGCAACAGCTCCTTCAAGAATTTTAAGCAGTGCCTGTTGAACACCTTCGCCAGAGACATCTCGAGTGATCGAAGGGTTTTCACTCTTTCTAGCTATTTTGTCAATTTCATCGATATAGATGATTCCCTTTTCGGCTCTTTTTATGTCTTGATCTGCTGCTTGGATAAGTTTTAGTAAAATATTTTCGACATCTTCTCCAACGTAACCAGCTTCAGTTAATGCAGTTGCATCTGCAATAGCAAAAGGTACATCCAACATGCGTGCCAGAGTCTGAGCCATCAAGGTTTTCCCACAACCCGTTGGTCCGATAAGTAAGATATTGGATTTACTTAATTCAACTTCGTCTGAAGATGAAGCTCCGGCTTGAATTCTCTTGTAATGGTTGTAAACCGCAACAGAAAGAATTTTCTTCGCTTGTTCTTGTCCAATGATGTAGTCATCTAGAAAGGACTTTATTTCTCGAGGGCGAGGTAATTTATCAAGAGAAACCTCAGGTATTTCTGTTAATTCTTCCTCAATGATTTCATTGCAAAGATCTATGCATTCGTCACATATATAGACGCCTGGACCTGCGATCAACTTCTTAACCAACTTTTGCGTCTTACCGCAGAAGGAGCATTTGAGGAGTTCGCCTCCTTCTCCAAATTTGGCCATTATTGATCTCCCTTACGTTGCCAGATTACAACCAGCGGACTAATTCTACTTGACAGCGGATATAGGCCCAGAGTTATCAATCAATGGACGCTCTTCTATCACCTCATCAATGATGCCATATTCAAGAGCTTCGGGTGCGGTTAATACAAAATCTCGGTCCGTGTCTGTATGAATCTTTTCAACGCTTTGCCCAGAGTGGCGAGACAAGATCTCTTCTAATTGAAGTTTTAAGCGCTGGACTTCTTGAGATACTAATTCAATGTCAGAGACTTGACCTTGTGCTCCGGCGTATGGTTGATGAAGCAGAATTCGTGAATGCGGAAGCGCTAATCGTTTTCCAGGTGTGCCGGCGGCTAAAAGAACAGCTGCTGCTGAAGCGGCTTGACCGAAACAAATAGTCGTTATATCTGGACGGATGTATTGCATAGTGTCATAAATCGCAAATAAGCCATTTATATCACCACCGGGAGAGTTGATGTAAAGGCTGATATCTCGATCCGGATTCTCTGATTCAAGATGCAGAAGCTGAGCACAAATCAAGTTTGCAATGGTGTCGTCAATGGGAGTTCCTATAAAGATAATATTCTCTTTTAAGAGCCGAGAATAAAGGTCGTAGGCTCTCTCCCCTTTGTTGGTCTGTTCAACTACTGTTGGAACTAAATAATTTTGTATTTTCATATCAACCAACGACACTAGTCCTCATCCCCTTCACTGTTGTTGTCTTTTTCTTCTGTCTCTTCATTTTCTTCGATGAGCTCCTCAGGAGGCTCAAGGTCTGCTTGTTTTATTGCCTGTCCTTGTTCATCTTGAATTTTAGCTCTTTCATATAACCATTCTATTGCAGCTTGCTTTCCAAGGTCTGCTTCTAGGTCAAGCATCCTTCCAGAGTCAGCAAGCATCTCTTGAGCTTGCTCGGGTTCTGCTCCCATCTGTGTAGCAAGCAAGGCAAAGTATTCTTCTAGTTTCTCTTCATCGGGAAATAGGTTTTCTTTAGCCATAACTGCCCTAAGGGCTAAATCTACTTTTACCGCTACATCCGCTCCTTGAGAAAACTCTTCACGCAGCGAATTAATATCAGTACCCATTGCCTCTAAATAACGTTCAAGTTCTAAGCCTTGGGATTGAAGACGCATTGCTAGATCCTGTATTCGGGTTGTTATTTCTGCTTCGATCATCGCTGGAGGTAACTCTATATCTACTTTTTCTGCCAATGTTTGCGCTATTTGATCTCTTACCACCGCAGAAGACTGTGCTCTTTTCATTTCTGTCATACGTTCTTCTATGTCACCACGCATTTCTTCTACAGTTTCGAATTCAGATGCGCTTGATGCAAATTCGTCGTCTATTTCAGGAAGAACTCTTATCTGGTTCTTCTTCACTTCGATCCGAAAAGACAACTTTCCTTCCTCTTCTTCATCAGGGTGGTCGGCTTCAAACTCGACGACGTCCCCAACTGACACTCCTTGAAGGTTTTCATCAATTTCTACAACTACTGTTCCAGTACCAACTTCGTAAAGATAATCAGTGGTTGTAAGGCCTTCGACTTCTTCACCTTCGTGAGATCCGGCAATATCTATGGTTACCTGATCTCCTTCCTGTATCGACCTTTCAACTTCTTCTAATGTGGCGAATTGCTCCCTCATTGCATCTATCTGAAGGTCTACTTCTTCATCTGTTGCGACAGGTGCAGGGATCTCTACTTCAAGTGACTCATAATCTGTGATGTCAATTTGTGGACGGATTGGAACAATCGCCTCAAAAGTTAAAGCACCTTCGTCTTGCCCTCCTGTTACTTCAAATGAAGGAGAGTCAATGGCGTCGACTCGATGTTCAATCAATGCCTTGAAATAATATTCAGGCACAGCGTCTTGTATTGCTTCATTTCTCCCAGCGCCAGGCCCCAAACGTGCTTCAAGAACTTTACGTGGGGCTTTTCCTGGACGGAATCCAGGAAGACGTACTTCTTGAGCGATACGCCGGAAAGCTTTTTCAACGGCTTCATCGAATTCTTGTTCGTCCAAGGAGACGACTAGTTTGACTTGGTTGTCTTCTAATATTTCATGGGTGCTATTCACAGTGTCTGAAGTGTACCGCTGACTAATCAATCTCATCTCAGATTTGTCATGCAAAACCTCTCTTTTCTTGTGAAATCACGAAATTTTGACATATTGAGGGCTTACACCCCTGTGAGTGGGGTTTGTCCACGCTACGATCAATCACGCCGCGGGTGTAGTTCAACGGCTAGAACCTCAGCCTTCCAAGCTGATGATGCGAGTTCGATTCTCGTCGCCCGCTCCAAATCCCCTCTAGTGCTATCGCAGAAGAATTTAACTAGGGTTTAGTTGTGCTGATAGCTCAAATATCTGATTGCCATATTCGTAGTGGCCCTAGTCCTTTTGACGGACTCGTTGATTCTTCGGAGACGCTAAGACAAGTTGTTTCTCATCTTTTGAACAACAGAAGAAAACCTGATGTCATCCTCGCTACAGGGGATCTAACCGAATCCGGAACAAAAGAAGAATACGCGTCTTTAATCGACCTACTCTCCCCTCTAAATCTTCCCGTGTTACCCATACCGGGAAATCACGATGAGTGTCCACAATTTAAAAACTCTCTTAAGCGCTACTTGCCAGAAGATCTACCTGAAACGCATTGCAGTTATGTAAACGAAGATTACCCAATACGACTCATCGGCCTAGATACTTCTCTAGTAGGTCGTCACGACGGAGACTTCGATGACGAACGATTCGAGTGGTTAGAAAAGAAATTGCTGCAAGCCTCAGAAGCACCCACTGTGATTTTTACTCATTTCCCACCCTTTTCTAGCGGTATTCACTTCATGGATGTCTCCGGATTGAGAAATTCTGAGCGTTTCTGTTCTTTAGTTGAAAAAAATCCCCAAATCAAACTTGTAATTTCTGGTCACCTACACCGACCTATCGCCACAACAATTGGAACTACAGCAGCCTCTGTCTGTCCTTCAACATCGCACCAACTAGGACTTGAATTGGACCCAGCACATGGGTCACTTGTCAATGAGCCTCCTAGTTATCAGTTGCACCGCTGGGACGGTCTTAGATTTACTACACATACCGCCATGGTTTGGGAGGGTAAAACTTTTGACCTTTCTTCATGGATAAAGGAAGTGGACAAGCAGTCCTCTGATGAAACTGGTTTTCCAAAAAAATAGTTTCATCAACTTGTGCGATTGTGCCGCTCTAGGAAACGATATACATCAATGAGATCAACCCCAGGAAAAGGGGTAAAATCACGACTAGCCGGTGGTAAGGCAGTGAGAACGAAACTTCTTTCTGCAGCTGATGGCCATGCCACACCTTCCCAGCGGTGAATCATTTCTGGATCTGCATCTACATCTTCACTTCTGGCGCTAAGGCGTCGTGACGTATCGCTACCTCTGAACCAATGAGCGTCTTTAGAGCGACACCCTAAAGTCACAGCATATGGCGTTCGTTCATTTGAATTTTCAACATAAGTTGCACACCAATACTCTCCTGCGTCTGCAGTTGTGTACTGATAATGAAGAACATCTGCTGACGCCCAAGCTTGCCTTGCACCCCAATGTCGACCAACACGAGCACCTTCAAGGGCTCCATCTGCATCTGAGGGAAACTCTATTCCATCATTTTGGTATGCCTTCGTGATAGTTCCCTCTGGGTCTGTTCGTAAGAAATGAACAGGAATATCTAGATAAGAGGTAGCCAAATTTGTGAATCTATGTGTCGCCATCTCGTATGAAACGTAGTAACGCTCTTTCAGGTCTTCGATGGAGAGGTCTTTTTCTTTTTTTGCTGAATGAAGAAATTCTTTAGCAACCTCTTCTGGTATCAAGACTGCAGCAGCAAAATAGTTGGATTCAATACGTTGACGCAAATAACTCTCAAAATCTGTAGTCTCTGCGTGTTCTAAAGCAAAATGGCCAACTGTTTGCAGTATGACTGATCTGGCTCCTCTTACCCCCAGGTCATCTCGTTGCGGTATGTAGATGGTTCGTCGGCGGGTATCAGTGACTGAACGAGCAGTAACTGGCATACCTTTAACACGTTCAACCCTAAAACCGTAGTACGCGGCGAGATCGGTGATGTCTTTTTCTGAGGGTGGGCCTTCACCGGTATATCCCACCGCACTTAAACTCTTTGTCGCCACCGATTCAATTTCTGGATAATAATTATCTTTATCTCGCATCTCAGTCCGAAGGGCAAGATTTGCACTTCGGGCGCGATCACCTGCCGCTTGTCGTTCCATGCCCGTCCGACTCATGGGAAAATCCGGTAATGCTTTGTAAAGGCCCACAAGTGTTTTAAGCACCTCATCGCTGACAGTTACCCCAACTCTCACTTCCGGCAAATCAAGCTGTTTCCTCCATGGGCTATTCTGAAATTTCTGGAGTTCTATTTCTAATGATGCCCTCTTGTTTGGCGGTTCAGGAGATAGAAGATCTGAAGTTTCACAGTTAAGCGCTTCAGCTAAATCAGACAAAGTTGTCACTTTTGGTTCCAGATGTCCATTCTCTAGTTGACTTAAATACGAAGCTGGTCGATTAATTCGTTCTCCGAGCGCCATAAGAGTCAATCCAGACATTTTTCGACGATGCCGAATTTGTTGCCCCAACATCTTCGAAGTGAACTGTTCTTCGCTCATTTCCCCTCACTTTTCGCGAATAATCCTATTTTTTTAGTTATTTCTAAGGATACGCACTTTTTCTACCGAAAAATGGCCAATATTTTGTAAAAAATGGTGAATACTCAATACTGCTGAATTTATTGGAAAGATTGTTTGTGAAAATGGCTGACATACAAATATCCCCCCACCCACAATTAGAAGAAGTCTTCACTCCTGAAGCCACCGATTTCATTGTTGATCTTGTCAGAACCTTTAGAGAACGCCGAAACGAACTTCTTGCTAATCGAGTTGAGCGTCAAAGAAGAATCTCTAAAGGCGAATATCCAGATTTTCTAACTGGAACTGCCGAGATTCGTTCAGGTGACTGGAAAATTTCTCCCGAACCTCTACAACTCATGGATCGAAGAGTTGAGATAACTGGGCCAACGGATCGCAAAATGATGATTAATGCGCTCAACTCGGGAGCTCGTGTCTTCATGGCTGACTGTGAAGATGCTACTAGCCCAACTTGGGACAATGTAGTACTCGGCCAAATAAACATAAGAGATGCTTACAGTAGAAATCTGTCACTCGATCAAAACGACAAGCACTATGAATTAAACGATGAAATCGCCACGCTTTTTGTGAGAGCAAGAGGGTGGCATTTAGATGAAAACCATGTTGTGATAGATGGTCAGCCAGCTCCAGGGAGTCTTATTGATTTTGGTTTGACTTTTTTCCATGGAGCTCAAGATGCTCTAGATAATGGTGCTGGACCCTACTTTTATCTTCCGAAACTGGAAAGTCACCTTGAAGCCAGACTTTGGAATGACGTCTTTATTCATGCTCAAGATGCTTTGAATATTCCTCGTGGCTCTATCCGTGCAACCGTTCTTATTGAAACTATTCTTGCCGCTTTTGAAATGGATGAAATACTTTACGAACTTCGTGAACATTCAGCCGGCTTAAATGCAGGTAGATGGGATTATATTTTCTCTGTTGCCAAGAAATTCTCCTCCGATTCAAACTTTATTCTTCCAGATAGAGCAGATGTCACTATGACCGTTCCTTTCATGCGGGCCTATACCGAATTAATGGTTGCCACCTGCCATAAAAGAGGAGCGCATGCTATTGGCGGGATGGCAGCTTTTATTCCGAATCGGCGTGAACCTGAAGTTACAGAAGCCGCTCTAGTTAAAGTAACTGAAGATAAAGCTCGAGAAGCCGCTGATGGATGTGACGGAACTTGGGTAGCCCACCCTGATCTCGTTTCTATTGCTCAAGCAGAATTTGATGCAGTCCTACAAGGACAAACACACCAACTTGATAGGCAACGACTTGATGTAGATGTATCAGCTAGTGACCTCCTTTCAGTGGCTGCAACCGGAGGATCCATTACGGAAACAGGATTACGAACCAACATTCATGTAGGGATTCGTTACATTGCCAGTTGGCTCGATGGAACTGGAGCAGCCGCTATTCATAACCTCATGGAAGATGCAGCTACCGCTGAAATCAGTCGTGGGCAAGTGTGGCAATGGGTTCATCACAATTCAGTTTTAGATGATGGCCGTGCAATAACAGAAGAACTAGTCAAATCGTTAATCGTTGATGAACTAGTAGTCATAGCTGAAGAAATTGGTGCAGAAAATTTTGCTGCGATGCCTTTTGGCGAAGCACGAGAAATATTTCAGGAACTAGCCTTATCGGATGATTTTGAAGAATTTCTGACTATTCCGGCTTACAAGATTTTGAAATAATAAACATTTTCGCTAAGAAAATAACTAGCAGAAAGAAAGAAATCATGAAAAAAAGTTACAACCAACAAGTTGAAGAACTAGAAAAAGATTGGGCGGAGAATCCAAGATGGGCCGGAGTTGAACGTGATTATTCAGCCGCTGATGTTGTACGGCTGCGTGGATCTCTCGTACCTGAATGTTCTTTAGCTCAACATGGCGCTGATCTTCTTTGGGAGCGACTCCACAGTATGGATTATGTTCATGCTCTCGGTGCAATGACCGGTGGTCAAGCTATTGAATACGTTAAAGGAGGTCTTCCTGCTCTCTATCTGTCTGGTTGGCAAGTAGCTGGGGATGCAAACCTCGCTGGTGAGGTTTACCCAGATCAGAGCCTTTACCCCGCTAACTCTGTTCCTTCTGTTGTTGAAAGAATCAACAATGCGTTACGTAGAGCCGATCAAATTGAATGGTCAGAAAATGGTGGTGAAGCCTCTCGTGAGTGGTTAGTGCCAATAGTTGCTGATGCTGAGGCTGGTTTCGGCGGTGCTTTAAATGTTTTCGAACTAATGAAAAACATGATCATGGCAGGCGCTGCCGGTGTTCACTTTGAAGATCAACTTGCTTCAGAAAAGAAATGCGGCCATATGGGTGGAAAAGTTCTTATCCCTACCCAG
>CAJXEU010000035.1 GCA_913052525.1 uncultured Actinomycetes bacterium | reverse complement strand
AAAGGTATTGACGACCCTGATCAGGCATTAGCTGATAATGGGTGGTCAGGAGCTATTATTGCTGCAGATACGAATCTTGAAGGCGCTCTTTCTTTCTGTCGGAATTTGCGGAAACGTGAAAACCCTTTAGAGCCTGTGTTGCTTTTAATTCGTGCTGATCAGTTATCAGGAATTGACTTACGTGACGACCTTTTTGATGATTTTTGTTTATTCCCAGTTAACCCTTCGGAACTAAAAGCTCGTCTTCATCATCTATTTTGGAGAACTGGTCGTGGAACAAATCCCGAGTTGCTTCATTACGGTCCGTTAACTTTGAATGTTGAAACTTATCAAGCCGCTATTGATGGCCAGCCTCTTGATTTGACTTATATGGAGTATGAACTTTTAAAATTTCTTGCTTCACGTCCTGGGAAAGTTTTCACTCGTGAAATTCTTCTTAGCCAAGTATGGGGTTACGACTATTACGGTGGAGCGCGAACTGTTGATGTTCATGTTCGACGATTGCGAGCGAAGCTAGGTGAAGAGCATGCGAATTTGATTCACACTGTGCGAAGTGTCGGTTACCGGTTCGGTAAATCGCGGTGGGAACTCTAAATTCTTTTACTTCTTAGCAACAACCACCGTTTAGTTCTCCTGGCAGTGCATAGACAAGCAGAAATAAAAGAAACGGTGTTGTTGGGATAATAACCAGTAGTGAAAGTACCCCTAATAATTTGCCTCTGAGATCTGGGTCACGCTTTTTTCTTTTAAACCCGATTACAGAAAAACAAAGGCTGAGCAGATAGCAGATCGGAAAAATCACAGCAGATGTGATGATGTAATCATTGGTTCCTCTGGCGATAAATATCCCGAAAGAAATTAATAACGCTGCAGCGAAGAAGAAAGAAATTACAAAAGGCAAGCAAATTTTTCCAGTGGGTTCTTCACGAATCCATTGCTTTGGATTCAAATTCCATTGAAGTTTTGAAGGAGTTGTTCCTTCATCTTTCATTAATCTGTTGTTTCAATGTAAGGATTAGATTCGCTTACTTCTAAAAGTTCAGAACCTTCATGATCATCATCAACGTTCTTTTTTAATAGTCCACCTAGCAAAGCTGCTCCGACTGCTCCGCTCATAAGAACAGCAACGGGTATAACCACTACAAGAATGATGATAATAATGATGACGCCAAGCATGATGCCAGTCTGCCATATAAGCCAGGTTTACAGAAACGTTTAGATCAGGTTTGTTGAGCCCAAGCTTCTATTTCTATCCGAGCGCCTAATGGGAGAGCTGCTACTGCTACTGCCGATCGGGCAGGTCGATGGTCTCCAAAAGCTTCGCAATAAATTTCATTCATTTCGGCATAGTCGTCCATATCTACAAGAAACACAGTTGTTTTAATCACGTCGCTCATTGAAGCTCCGGCAGATTCAAGAACTTCTTTAAGGTTTGTGAGAGCTTGTACGAATTGGGCTGGCATCCCTCCTTCGACTAACGCTCCGTCTGCGATTCCGATTTGTCCACTCGTTGCTAGAAGATCTCCAGCGGACATTATTGGTGTGTATGGCCCTACAGGTTTTGACATTTCTTTTCCTTTATTTTTTAATTACGTCGCTTAATTTCGTGGGCCATTGAACGGGTGTTCCTTGAGCAAGCCATGTTGCTGAAGCAACTGCAGCAAATACTGTGTCTGACCCGTTTACTGGCTCTCCTTCATCTTGTTCAATTATGACAGTAATTGGTGGTGTAATACTTGCCGGCGTTATTCCAAAAGAACGAATCGTTAGGTCGTGTATTTCTCCTTCTTGGTCTACTGCTAACGATTCCGATGTGACCCAACTCCAAGCCATATGCGCGGCGCCGATGCAATATGCCCGCAATGTTGTTTCATCAAGGGGGTTTCCGCATCTCACTGAAACTGTGATGCCTTCAGCAGTAACTTGAGCGTAAGCTGAGCCACCATTGGGATTAGTAATGGTTTGCGGTTCTCCTTTGAATGCTGAAAGGAGCGCTGCTGCTTCCGCCCATCCTGCTGCCCTGACGTGAGAAGAAGTAGGTGGGCCAGATATTTCGATTTCTTCAACACGTATCTCAGAAGTAAATCTTTCTATGGCATCAACTATGCCTGGGGTACGTACCACTCGCAGTATTCCTTTGCCCGTGGAATCAATACCACCTGCTACTGGTGGTCGTTTAAATCCAAAACGGACAGTGTCTTCTCTGCTGAACTGTGCAAGTACAGGTTTGCCGTATTGTTTAGCCAGTTGTTGCGCTGCTGTTTGAACTGGAGATTCTTTTTTCGCTCCGAAAGCGCCTCCATTTGCAAGCAAAGAAGACGGAATCCCATCTGGTTCACACCACGATGCATCTATTTCTAGGTAGGCGGGATCAACCCAGGTTGTTTGAAGTGTCGCTATCCAATCTCCGTCTGGTAATTCAAGTGGTGGTTCAGGACTTATTGTTGTTCGCCTTCCTTGTATTTTTCCTGCTTTCTGACGTGCTTCAGTCAGAGTTTCGCCTACAACCCATTCGTTCTGGGTATTAAGCACCGCAAAGAGACTCTCTGGTGGTGCGGTATCTGCGGAGAACCCTCCTTTACCTAAGGCAATATCTATACCTGTTGTTTGTGGAGAACCGCCCTCTAGTTCTGCTCTGAGTTTTGATTCATTTGGGGCCGGAAGTGAATGGTTATCTTCGTAGGTGTCCCATGCTTCAAGGATGGTTTGCCATCCGGTACATCTGCATAAGTGAGCGTGGAGAGCTCGTTCGGCTTTTTCTTTATCAATTCTTTCTCTATTTTTTAAATCAGCAAACCTCATGATTATGCCTGGGGTGCAGAAGCCGCATTGGCTACCTCCTGTAGAACACAGCGCTGATCCCCACGCAATTTGTGTTTCTTCATCTAACCCTTCAAGCGTGGTGATTTTTCGTCCCGCGACACGCCGAGCCGGGGTGACACAGGAAACACGAGCTTGCCCATCTACTAGTACAGTGCAGCACCCGCATTGACCTTGGGGGCTGCATCCATCTTTTACTGAGATGGTTCCACAGTGATCACGCAATACATCTAATAGTGTTAATCCTTCGTCTGGAACATCAATATTTTGACCGTTGACGGTAAGAGTTAAGTGTGGATGATTATTCATTCCTTTGAGTGTGCCTTAGTACTGGTTAGACAACGACCGTGTATCCTCCAAATCATGCCAGATCTTTTACCAGTAACGCGTAGAAACGTATTAATGGGTCTCTCTGGGACTGTTGGCGCCGCTTTATTGTTTGGGTGTGGTAATTCAAATTCTTCTAGTGTTGTAGCAACTCTTCCGTTGCCTGATTTTGATTTAGGAGCAAGGTTTCCTGATGGATCAAACATGGCGTCAATATTGGCAGCAGGGAGCCCTCAACGCGCCCCGTACGTTCTCTTAGATGAAGATGGATGGCCCGTATTAAACGGTGCGCCCGAAAGTGTTGAATTAACTGTCAACAAAGACGGGGATGTTGTTGAAACTGTAGTGGTTTCACGTCGTGGTGAGGTTGGGCAAACTCCGTATTATCCATTGATCTTCACTCCTCCAGAAATTGGTTATTACGAAATCACTCTTAATTCTGGGGCTTCACACACACTTGAAATTGTTGATGGTAATCAATTGTCGATAGTCCAAGTTGGTGATCAGTTACCTTCCGTAAATACTCCCACCGTAAATAATTCATGGGGCGTAGATCCGATATGTACTCGTTTTGAGGACCCATGCCCTCTTCATGATTTAACGGTTGCAGAGGCATTATCACGATCAGGGCCAACTGCTGTTTTAGTTTCTACTCCTGGTTTTTGCCAAAGTGATGTGTGTGGACCAGCTTTAGATGTATTAATTACCGAATCTGAAAAATTGAGTGCTGACTGGTCGGTTATACATACAGATGTTTATGTAGCTCCAAATGCAGGTGATTTTAGAACCGCACCCATTATTGATGCTTTCGGTTTGCCATTTGAACCGAGTCTGGTTGTCGCCAATTCAGATGGTGTGATTACTGAGATCGTTCATCTAGCGATGGATCAAAATGAAGTATCGGCCGCTTTAGAAACGGTTAATTGATTTTTCGTTTAGGAAAAGGATTTGCCGCAGCCGCAAGTGCGTTGTGCGCTTGGATTGTCAATGGAAAAACCTGTTTGGTCTAAACCATCTTTGTAATCCAAAGTTGCTCCAATTAGAAGTTCAGCACTTGTGGTGTCAACGATTACTGAAACATCGCCGTAAGTAACTTCAACATCATCTTCAGAACGGTCAGTGTCAAAGAACATTTCATAGCTGTATCCAGAACATCCGCCAGGTTTCACTGCTACCCGTAGTGCTAAACCTTCTTCGTTTTCACCAGCTAGCAATTCGCTAACTTTACTGGTTGCATTTTCTGTGAGTGTGATCATGAAAATCCCCTTTTACAACTGTTCCTAAGATTATATATACCTTTAATGTAAGAAGTCTTATTGATCTTCTAGGCTTTATATTGTGAGTGCTAATTTGCCAGAAAGCGTTACCCCACCAACTTCGGATCATATTCTCGGTATTTTGCGTGGTGTTATTGACCCTGAACTAGGAAGCAGCATTGTTGAGCTTGGAATGGTCAAACATATTGAAGTGAATTCTGGTGGTGTTGTTGATGTAAAAATTGCTTTAACTACTTCTGGTTGCCCTTTAAAAGATCAGATTAAAAGAGATGTTCGTTCGCGTGTTATTGCTCTCCCTAAAATCTCTGATATTCGTTTTAGTTGGACAGAGTTAGATAGCGATGAAAAAGCTGCAGCTATGGCGAAAGCTCGGTTGAACGTAGCCAGATCTGCTCCGGAAACTGAGATTCCACCTACTTGTCGAGTTTTGATGGTTGCGTCCGGTAAAGGTGGTGTTGGGAAATCATCAGTAACTGTCAATCTTGCAGCTGGTTTAGCTGAAAAAGGTTTTGTTGTAGGCGTTATGGATGCCGATATTTGGGGTTATTCAGTCCCGAGAATGCTAGATGTTGAGGGACGTTTAAGCGGCAGCCCTGAAGAAGGAAAGATCTCCCCTAATGAGAAGCAGGTTGGGTCAGGTTTATTAAAGATCGTGTCAATGGGTTTTCTTGTAGACAGTGAAGAGTCGGCTTTAATGTGGCGCGGACTGATTCTTAATCGAGCTGTTCAACATTTTTGTCAAGATGTGGCGTGGGGGGAACTTGATTACTTGGTAATTGATATGCCGCCGGGAACAGGCGACGTCCAAATGGGGTTAGCGAAACTTTTACCTCAAGCAGAAATGATTGTGGTAACCACTCCATCTTTAGCTGCTCAAAAAGTTGCTATTCGAGTAGCAAATATGGGTAGAGCTAATTATTTGCATGTGGTTGGAGTGATTGAAAACATGAGTGCCTATGTTTCTCCGGATGGTGTGAAACATGAAGTGTTTGGATCTGGCGGTGGAGAAAATTTGTCTGAAAGTATTGGAGCGCCTTTAATTGGATCTATTCCTCTGGATGGAGATGTGGCAGCCGGAGGTGATGCTGGAAATCCTGTTGTTTTAAACGAGGGGCCTGCTGCTTCTGCTTACAAAGAAATCGTTGAAAGTTTAATTAATGAACTAACTCCACCTATTGATATGGATGGATGCAGTGCACGGCTACTAGATGCGGTTGAATCTGCATTAAAGGAAGCAGATTTTTAGTCATCTTCCTCTCGGTGCGGAGTTTCTAAAATTTCAATTGTTTCTTCTTGACGTTTGCTGTACACCCACTGGACGCGACCGTTTCTTATGTACGAGTTTTGATTAGAAATTCTTGAATTCAATCGTTTAATTAAGATAGTCCTAAACAAGATGCGACTAAGTGGAAATAGTAGACAAAACCCTATGAAATCAGTGAAAAAGCCTGGAGTGAGCATTAAAACGCCGCCGAAAAGAATTAAAAGTCCATCTAATATTTGTCGTTCTGGCAACTGACCTTGGATAAGTTCATTTTGTGCTTTACGGAAAACGCTAAGTCCTTCACGTCGAACTAACCAAGCTCCTATAACGCTAAGAAAAATCAATAACCCGATTGTGTTAAATAGTCCGGTGGAATCAGCAACTTGGATCAATATCCATACCTCTATAAAAGGAATGATTAAAAATGCCGCTATGAGAAAAAACAAAGTCATGTGTTTATATTAGAGGTTTAGCGCTGCAGTTCTCATTGGTGCTCGTATCCTCAAATTTCCATGGTTTCAAAATATCCGCCTTCAGTTGATCAGTTAGCTAGGTCTTTGAAAGATACTGGCTTACCTCACCCTTTACTTGTTGATGCTGCAAGGTTGGCAATTTCAGAAGGTGATTCCGAAGATGTTCAAGTAAGGGCACGAAATATTGCTGAATTAATGGCAAGTAGTTTGCTTACTGATGTCGTTAATGCCACAGGTGTCTTGTTGCACACAAATATGGGTCGTGCCCCTGTAGATGTAACTATTAATTCTGGGAGATATACGAATCTAGAACTTGACCTTATAACTGGAAACAGAGGCTCAAGACAAGACCGAGTTCCGCTGCTGTTGGCTAAAGCTTGCGGTGCTGAAGCAGCAATAGTTGTTAACAATTGTGCTTCAGCCGTGATGCTCGTTCTCGCAGCTTTAGCAGAAGGAGAATCTGTTGGGGTTTCACGAGGAGAACTTGTAGAGATCGGTGGAGGGTTTCGGATTCCAGAGGTAATTACACAATCTGGAGCAAAATTAGTTGAGGTAGGGACCACGAACCGAACGCGGGTTAAAGATTTTGCTAAAGCTGTCACCAAAAGGAACGTTGTTTTAAACCTGAGTGTGCATCAATCAAACTATCGAATTGAAGGATTTACTGAATCAGTAAAAATAAGTGAATTAGCTGAACTTGATGTTCCGGTAGTTGCAGATATTGGGTCAGGGCTTCTTGATGCTGCTTGCCCTTGGCTTGAGTCTGGGCCACCTGCATGGTTAAGGAACGAACCTGCAGCTCGACAGACTCTTGAAGCGGGTGCTGATTTAGTTACTTTTTCAGGCGACAAATTACTTGGAGGGCCTCAGGTAGGAATTATTGCTGGCAAGGCTGACTTGGTTAAAGCTTGTAGTTCACATCCTTTAGCTCGGGCTTTAAGACCGGGAGGGTTAGTTCTGAATGCTTTAGAAAAAATCGTTTTGTCTTATTTGAATAGAGATGGGAATGCTATTCCTTTTTGGCGTATGGCTACTTTGACTGTTGAAGAACTTCACGCTCGTGCAGAAGTAATTAACCCGCTTTGGGTAGGCGACACTTTCTCTACTCCTGGTGGTGGGACTCTTCCTGGGGTTGAGATACCTTCTGTAGGTTTAGTTGTGCCGGGTGATTATTCAGAATCTTTGCGTCTTAATGATCCACCGATTATCTGCCGTGTAGTTGATAACAGCACAATTTGTGATCTTCGTACTGTTCATCCAGATGATGATGAGGTTGTTGCTGCTGCACTTGAAGCAGCGGTGAGCTAATGCATGTCATTGCAACTGCCGGACATGTTGATCACGGAAAATCAACTCTTGTTAAAGCGCTAACTGGTGTTGATCCTGATCGTTTTAACGAAGAGAAAGAGCGTGGCTTAACAATTGATCTTGGATTTGGTGTTATGCAACTGCCGTCTGGTAACTCGATCTCTCTAATTGATGTCCCAGGACATATCAGGTTCATAAAAAATATGTTGGCAGGTGTGGGCTCTCTTAAAGCATGTATTTTTGTTGTTGCCGCGACTGAAGGGTGGAAGCCACAATCTGAAGAACATTTACGAATTTTGGAATTACTCGGTGTGAAACATGGAGTCGTTGCTTTAACGAAAATCAATTTGTGTGACGAAGATTTAGTTGAACTTGCACAGTTAGAGGTTGAAGATCATATAGCAGGTACTTTTTTAGAAGGTGTTCCCGTTGTTCATATAGATGCATTAGATGGACTCGGGATTAGTGAGTTGCGTGATGTTTTAGATGACCTCGTAAGAAAATTACCGATTAGTGAAGATACGAGTCGTCCCCGTTTATGGATTGACAGAGTTTTTGCGGCAAAAGGGGCGGGAACGGTTGTCACTGGGACACTTACTGGTGGTTCTTTAAAGGTTGACGATGAGTTGGAACTTTTACCACAACACCGTCGAGTAAGAGTTCGATCTTTACAAAATCATCATGAGGAATGTTTTGATTTACCGCCCGGTAGCCGTTGCGCCTTGAATTTGTCAGGAGTAAGTCACGATGAGTTAGCAAGGGGTGATGTTTTAGTTAGTTATGGACAATGGCATGAAGCCACGATTTTTGATGCTTCGCTTTATGTCTTAAAGCAGTTAGACCACTCTGTTTCAAGAAAAGGGGCTTACGTTTTATACGTGGGTTCAGGAGAACACTCAGTCCGAATGCGTGTCCTTGGCTCTAATGAGTTAATACCGGGTTCAAATGGAATGGTGCGGTTTTATGCATCAACTGGTTTGCCTCTTCTACCTGGCGACCGGTTTATTCTTCGAGAAAGTGGTCGCTCCGAAACTATTGGGGGTGGTGAAGTTCTGGATGTTGACCCTCAATTAAATGCAGTTGCCGCACACCCAGATCTTTCTGTTGAGCGAGTTATCAAAGAACGTGGTTGGGTTGAGGCAACTGAATTGGAGCGTTTAACCGGTAAAAAAATTCCTTCTGATGTGGGTAAATGGGTTGTTGACCCTTTCATCTTGCAGAAAACATTAGAGAAGATTCGTGAGGAAGTTAACCTAGCTGGCCCTCTTGGTTTAGATTTATCTCAATTAGATGAGCGTGATCGTGCCGCTGCAGAATTATTAGGTGATCTGAAATTCAATGGTGGACGTTTAATGGTGGCAGATTCTTTGGACTCTTTATTAGATCATCCTTTTGTTGAAAAGTTAAATGAATTA
>CAJXEU010000034.1 GCA_913052525.1 uncultured Actinomycetes bacterium | reverse complement strand
GCGGTATGTCCCGTAACTAACCAACCAGATTTTTACACCATTGCTATAAGTTACTCCCCAGAGTTAATCTGCATTGAAACAAAATCCTTGAAACTCTTCTTACGAACTTTTGAAGGAGTAGGTATTTTTGCTGAACATTTAGCTCCCATGATTGCTGACCATCTTGGTGAAGCAGTAAAAGTTCCAGTGACAGTAATTCTTGAGCAACAAACTCGTGGCGGCATCGTCACAACTGTCACCAGCATCAGTCACAAATAGTTTCAACATCTTCTTTAGGAAAAGATTTCTTATTACTTCTCGCGACTAGCGCGCGATCCGTACAAGATGTGTAAGGTAGGCAATCTATTCATGTTGTCGCCCAATTTTGGACAACAACATGGATGTTTCTATTGGATAAGGACCCTTTGGGGTTCATTGAGAGGGATTCATGAGTAAACGATTAAGCGTTTTATCTGCCGTTCTACTTGGGTTCGCGTTGCTCGCGGGCGCTTGTAGCAGCGACAGTGATACTACTTCTAGTAGTTCTTCCGATACTGCTGCTCCAGCTACTACAGCTGCTGAGTCAAGTGGTGGGGATCATCTTGGCGATGGTTCTTTGGGAGAAGTCACTGTTTCTGCAGGGGATGCCATCCAGATTCGTTCATTAAACGCCATTTCTGGCGATGTGGCGTTCTTGGGTGTTCCTAATGAGAATGGTATTCGTATGGCCGTAGAAGACTACGGTCAAATCCATGGGTTTGATGTGGATTTAGGTGCCGGTATGGACGATCTTTGTTCTGCTGATGGTGGTCAAGCTGCGGCTCAGATCATCGTTGCTGACGAGCAAGTGATCGGCGTTATTGGTACTTCGTGTTCAGGAGCTGCTACTGCTGCTTCACCTTTGATTTCAGAAGCCGGAATGGTAATGATTTCAGGTTCGAACACGTCTCCAGCATTGACTTCAGATTTGGCAGGAACTGCCGGATCTGCGTACAACGCTGGTTACTACCGCACCGCCCATAACGACCTTTATCAGGGCGCTGCCGCTGCTAACTTCGCACTTGACGTGCTAGGTGTAACTTCAGCTGCTGCGATCCATGATGGAGACCCATATACCGAAGGTTTGGCGCAGGCTTTTGCTGATGCGTTTGAAGCTGGTGGTGGAACAATCACTGTATTCACAGCTGTGAACAAGGGTGACACGGACATGGTTCCAGTGTTGACCGAAGTTGCTGCTAGCAGTCCAGAGATGTTGTTCTTCCCAATCTTCCAACCTGAAGGTGACTTCATCGTTCAACAGGCCAGTTCTGTTGCCGGTATGTCAGGGGTAACCATGATGGCCGCTGATGGTCTTTTGAACACAAACTTCTTGCCTCTTCCAGAAACCGCTGGCATGTACTTCTCGGGTCCAGATACCCGTTATGGAACTAACGCCAACGAATCAACTGGTGAGAGCGCTTCAGCTGTATTAGCTGATTACGAAGCAGAATTTGGTGAAGCACCAGCTGCACCGTTCTGGGCTCATTCATATGATGCTGCTGTTCTGTTGATGGACGCCATCGCCGCTTCTTCCTATATGGATGGCGACGATCTAGTTATCGACCGTGCAGGAGTTCGTGAGCACTTGAACAGCGTTTCTAACTACGCAGGCCTTATCGGCACCATGTCTTGTGATGCGTACGGAGACTGTGGATCACAAAAGATCACAGTTATCCAAAACATCGACATCGCAGACTATGAAGCCTCAACAGGCAACGTCGTATACGAATACGCTCCAGCTGCTTCAACAGCTGTAGGAGAAATCGTTCTTGACGATGACTTCTGTATCGGTCTTGTTACCGACGTAGGTCTGGTAGATGATAAATCATTCAACCAGGCAGCATGGGAAGGCGCCCAAACAGGTGCTGAAACTCTTGGAGTCCCAGTTAGCTACATCGAGACTCAAGACTCGAAAGACTATGCAGACAACATTGCTTTGTATGCCAACGCTGGTTGTGACGTAATCGTCACCGTAGGGTTCGCTATGGGTGAAGCTACCGCAATCGCAGGTGCTGAATATCCAGGCATTAAATTCATTGCTGTTGATGCTTTCCAAGGTGAAGCCATGGACAATGTAGCCGGCCTTATCTTCAACGAAGATAGAGCTGGATTCCTTGCTGGCGCTCTTGCTGCAAGCATGTCTGAATCTGGAATTGTTGGCCAAGTACTTGGTACAAACCTCGTTCCGCCTGTTCAGGCATTCGGTTCAGGTTTCGACCTTGGTGCAAAGCACATCAACCCAGACATTGAGATCCTAAAGACATACCACCCCGGTGCTATCGAGGTGGCCTTTGGTGATCCTGAATGGGGTGCAACAACTTCACGTCAAGCAATGGATAACGGCGCTGACGTAATCTTCGCAGCCGGTGGTGCCACCGGTAATGGTGGTCTCATTGAGATTGCTAGTGAAGCCGAAGCTGGAAGCCGAGTCTTCTGCATCGGAGTTGACTTGGATCAGTGGTACTCAGTACCTGAAGCACAACCGTGCCTGATTACAAGCGCCGAAAAGCATATAGTTCAAGGAGTATCCGATCTGATCGTTCAGGCAGCCGCTGGCGAAATGCCAACCGGTAATGTCTTTGGAACAGTAGGACTTGCTCCTTACCATGACTTTGACTCACAAATTTCTGACGAAATTCAAGCCACCATCGAAGAAATAGCAGCCGCTCTTAACGACGGCTCGATGGTAACCGGCCACGAATTTGGAATGGAATAAGAGCTAATTCATTAGAGAAAACCGGGGAGTGGGCTTTGCCTCTCCCCGGTTTTTCGCTACTAGCCAAAATTTAAATCTATGAAAATTCTTCGCTCCGCTTTAGTGCCTTTAATTGCTGTAGTACTAGCACTACTTGTCGGGGCTCTTCTTATACAACTCTCCGGTTCAAGTCCTCTTAAAGCCTATTCCGCTCTTTTTGAGGGGTCTTTTGTTGGCTGGGAAAGATTTGGAACCACATTAGAAAAAGCGACACCTTTAATAATGGGTGGGCTCGCTGTTGCTTTCGCTTTTAAAGCTGGCTTGTTTAATATTGGAGGCCAAGGACAGTTGCTCGCTGGTGCTCTTATCGCAGGTGCAGTCGGTTATGGATTCTCAGGACTTCCTTGGATCATTCATATGCCTCTTGCTCTTTTACTTGGGGCCGCTGCTGGTGCTGCTTGGGGGGCTATTCCGGGTGTACTTAAAGCTACCCGCGGTGCCCATGAAGTTATTACAACCATAATGCTCAACTTTGTAGCTGCGAATATGGCTGAATGGCTTTGCACAAAAGTCTGGCGTAAACCAGGAGATATTCTCGTTCGCACTCCTCACATTGAAGGTAGTGCTGAAATACCTACCTTCGGGAACATACCTCTTGGATTTTTTATTGCTGTCATATTTGCGTTTGGTATTTGGTTCCTTCTGCAAAAAACCACTTTTGGCTTTGAAGTACGATCAGTTGGCTTGAACCCTAATGCTGCTAGTTACGCCGGGATCTCAACGAAACGTATTGTGATACTCACCATGGCAATCAGCGGCTTTCTCGCAGGTGTTGGTGGATCTATAGAGACCCTCGGTGTTCTTGGGCGCTACGAACCAGGATTTAATGCCGGATTAGGTTTTGATGGAATAACTATCGCTCTTCTGGCTCGTACAAATCCAATAGCTGTCATTCCTTCCGCCGTACTGATCGCCAGTATGGATGCTTCTGCTTCGTTGATGCAGTTTAAAGCAGGGGTCGCTCCAGAAATCACGGATGTAATTGAAGCGTTGATTCTTCTCTTTGTAGCAACCCCAATTATTGTTCGATGGTTCTTTAAGAGCAGACAAGGTGATGAAATATCATTTGGTGCGAACTGGGGTTCATCATGAATTCTCTAAAGGCGATCTTCGGTACATCTGTATTGGAAAGAATCATTCGCTTACGTTGGTGGATACTTATCTTCTTAGCAATTATTGCTTTCACAATTTTTGCAGGAGATTTTCGACAAGATCCAACAACTGCAATTCTCGCTGCAACGCTACGGCATTCTACTCCCCTAGTTTTAGGAGCACTTTGTGGGATGCTTTGCGAACGTGCCGGAGTTGTAAACATCGGCATTGAAGGCCAGATGCTCATGTCAGCATTTGTGGGCTTTACCGTTACTTCTGCAACTAGCAGTCTCTACCTTGGGGTAGCTGCCGGTCTTGCATGTGGAATGCTTATGGGCGCAGCACTTGGTGGCCTATCGGTGAGTCTCCAAGGTGACCAAATCATCGCAGGTGTCGTTTTAAATATTTTTGCTTTAGGGCTCACAAGTTTTCTTTATACCCCAGGAGAAACAATTCATTCGAAAACTCCAAGAATTAATTTCGGACCACTAGCAGATATCCCTGTAATTGGAAAGATTTTCTTCTCAAACCAACCCATAACTTATGTTTCCCTTCTTCTTGTAGGTGTCATTTGGTACGCACTATTTAAAACAACTTGGGGACTAAGGACTCGAGCTATAGGCGAACACCCGAGCGCCGCAGAAACTGTCGGAGTTTCTGTCGCTAAGATGCGTTATTTGAATTTGATAATTGGGGGTGGAATCGCTGGTCTCGCCGGTGCTTATCTCAGCCTTGAAGCAGTCGGATCTTTTGAGCGTGGGATGACTAACGGAAAAGGTTTCGTAGCTCTCGCGGTAATGATTTTTGGACGCTGGAACCCGATAGGCGCCTGGGGAGCTGCTTTACTTTTCGGCTATACAAACGCTATACAAACTCAATTCCAATTTAGAGGATGGCTCACCGGGCATCCTCAACTTATTGGAATGATCCCATTTATCGTCACCATTGTTGTTCTTGCCGGTTTTGTTGGAAGAGCTCGCCCACCTGCTGCTCTTGGTCAGCCTTATACCCGAGAATGAATAATCAGCAGACGCCGCTTGCGTTAGAAGCAGTGGGTATCTGCAAAAGGTTTGGCACTCTTGTCGCAAATGACGAAGTGAACCTCAAAGTGAAAAAGGGTGAGATACACGCGCTTCTTGGAGAAAACGGGGCGGGAAAAAGCACACTTGTGAATATCTTATTTGGTCTTTACAAAGCTGATGAAGGTGAAGTTCGAATCTCCGGCGAAAAAGTAGAAATGAGCAGTCCTCATGATGCTATTGAACACAAAATCGGGATGGTTCATCAGCATTTTCAACTCGTTCCCGTATTGTCTGTTACAGAAAATATCGTCCTTGGAAATGAGCCAACGACAAAAGGCGGAATTCTTGATTTTGAAAAAGCCGCTCAAGAAGTAGAAGAACTTGGTAAACGATACGGATTAGAAGTTGACCCACGGGCGACAGTTGAGGATCTTCCTATCGGGTACCAACAGCGCGTTGAAATTCTTCGTTCTCTATACCGTCAAGCTGATATTCTCATTCTTGATGAGCCAACCGCTGTTCTCACCCCGCAAGAAACCGATCACCTTTTAGATGTTCTTAGAGGATTAGCAACAGAAGGCGTGTCCGTCATCTTTATTACCCACAAACTTAGAGAAGTTTTAGCTATAGCAGATCAAGTAACCGTTATGCGGCGTGGAAAAGTAGTCGGAGTAACAGATCCAAAAGAAACCGACGAAGAAGGTCTAGCAGAAATGATGGTTGGCCGTTCAGTCGTTTTGAGAGTCGCTAAATCTGAGGCTATTCCTGGAGAGACGGTTCTCTCTATTACCGACCTCAACGTGCTTGATGATAGAGAGCAACCTGCATTACAAGATTTTTCACTGGAGGTAAAGCACGGGGAAATCTTTGGGATTGCTGGTGTGGAAGGCAATGGGCAAAGAGAACTTGTTGAAGCAATTACAGGACTGAGGACAATAGTCTCAGGATCTATCTTGATGAATGGAAAAGAGATGAGTGGCTGTAACGCTCGAGAGATCAGCGAAGAAGGCATTTCTCACATTCCTGAAAATAGAGAGAAACACGGTCTAGTAGGCCCTCTTTCAATAGCTGACAATCTGGTGCTTAACCAATACTTTCATTCACCTTTCGCTGTTCGTGGCATTAGGCAACCAGTGGCTATCAATGAGGAAGCTTCTCACCTTGTAGAGAAATTTGATGTTCGAACCGCCTCGATTCATAACCCAGCTCGAACTCTTTCTGGCGGGAACAAACAAAAAGTTATTGCTGCACGTGAACTATCCCATGATTCTGATCTTCTCCTTGCTGCTCAGCCAACGCGAGGTATAGATGTGGGAAGCATTGAATTCGTGCATCAGCAGTTAGTGGATCAGCGAGATTCGGGAGTTGCGGTTCTCTTAGTTTCAGCGGAGTTAGATGAAATTCTTAGCCTTTCTGACCGTATTGGTGTTATTTATCAAGGAAAACTTGTTGCCGTAGCGTCAACTCAAGAGTTCACCCGCACGCAAATTGGTCAGTTAATGACTTCTGGAAATAGTTAGTCGCTTACTTATTTAAAGCTTCACGTATAGATGTCTCGTAAGGGGCACGTAACACCCCAACTTCGGTAACGATGCCGTCCACGAGTTCTGCCGGTGTCACATCAAATGCCGGGTTATGTACGGCCACTTCTGGAGGAGTGATGGCTTCTCCTCGATATTCCGACACTTCTAAACCTGGTCGTTGCTCTATCTCTATAGAAGAACCATTCGGTGTCGCCGAATCAATAGTAGATAGTGGTGCTGCTACATAAAAAGGAACCCCATGATATCTAGCTAACACTGCAAGGCCGTAAGTTCCGATTTTATTAGCTACGTCACCATTGGCTGCCACGCGGTCAGCCCCTACCACAGCGGCACCTACTTCTCCTTCTCTTAAAACAGAAGCTGCTGCTCCGTCTACAATCACCGTGCAATCGATTCCGTCTCGATGAAGTTCATAAGAACTCAGGCGAGCACCTTGCAAGACTGGACGGGTTTCATCTACCCATACATGAAGATTTGGATTCTCACGGTGTGCCGATCGAATGACACCAAGAGCAGTGCCGTAGCCGACAGTTGCGAGCCCGCCGGCATTGCAATGAGTGATGACGTTTTTTGCTTCTGCTAGCAGTTCGGCTCCGGCGTCACCTATGGCTTTGCAGATGGCGAGGTCTTCGGCGTGAAGCCGTTGAGCAGTACTTTCTACGTTTTGTTGCATTTCCTCTGTTGTCTGAGATGATCTCGCTACCTCCATGACTTCTTGAACAGCCCATGCAAGATTTACTGCCGTGGGTCGTGTCGCGATCAACGATTCAGCGACTGCTTCAAGTTCGTTCAGTATTTCTTTGTGTGTTGTTACTAAAGATGCTTTTACGGCGAGAACTAGACCGAATGCGGCGGTGACTCCTATTGCAGGCGCTCCCCTGACTTCAAGATCGCTTATTGCTTTTGCGACTCGCTGCCAATTTTCACACTCTATGTAGCGTTCCGCGGCTGGAAGTGCGGTCTGATCTAAGAGCATCAACTTGCCATCGGCATACTCAACTGTGAAAATATTCTCGTCTTTGCCTGTCATTTGACTACCCTCTTAATAGGAAACTGAAATAAACCGTAACTAAATTTTCTATCTCTATTCTACTAAAACACTATGACTTCTAAATCGGATCAAAAAATTGCGCTAATAACAGGAGCCACCAGCCCGATCGGTGGCGCTATCGCTAAACGCCTTCACAGCGATAACTACAAGTTGGTTTTTGCCGTGAACTCTTCTTTTGAGCAAGGAACTGAGTTCGCTAAACAATTTGATGCCGTCACTATTGCTGCTGACCTTTCAGAAACTGACGGTCCAGAACTATTAGTGGCGAAAGCTCTGGAGCAAGCAGGCAGTATCGATGCTCTGGTAAATAATGCTGCCTGTCAAAAACTAGAAGAATGGTCAACTATTGATAGCAATAAATGGGATGAAATGCTTGATGTGAATTTGAAAGCTGCGCAACTTCTGATGAATGCAGCGAGTGGGCACATGGTTTCAAAAAAGAAAGCCGGAGCCATTGTAAACATCTCTTCCATAGAGGCTTACCAGCCTTCCGCTAGCCATAGCCATTACGCGATTTCTAAAGCCGGTTTACTCATGGCAACCAAAGCTGCAGCTTCTGAACTCGGTCAACACGGGATACGCGTCAACTCCGTGTCACCTGGTCTGATTGATGATGGAAACCTGCACGATCGCTGGCCAGAAGGAGTGGAACGATGGTTGAAATCATCTCCACTTAAAAGACTCGGAACTCCCGAAGATGTGGCAGATGCGGTCGCTTTTCTCATTTCTGAACAAGCGAAATGGATAACCGGTGCAGATCTGGTGGTAGACGGCGGAGTTTTAACTCAACCCAGCTGGTAGCAACTAGTCGCCAAGGTTGCTCGGGGTATTAACCTCAACATACTGTTTCACGAGTTGCGTACAATACGTGCACTCCCACACGAAGATCCAGCCATTTCCGACAGTAGAAGTGACCGACCCTTTAAGTCCTTTCTTATCCCACGCGTAGTGACTTGAGTCTGAAAGGTATCCAGTTCCGTATTCAAGTATTAGGCCCTTATTTCCCCTCTTCCGGATTGAATGCCAACCTTTCTTTTGCGTTGACACAGCGCAACAGTTGTCCTGAGGACCCTCTTGAATTCTTAACGGTCCGAAAAAGTATGGGAAAGTTTGAACTAAAGCGTCAAGTTCATCCAACTGTCTCGTTGTTCGTCTCCTCATTTCCGCTTTAAAGGCTGTGTCTGTTTTTTCGGTTACGGAGTAGTAGTCTTTTATGTTTCCAAGGCCTAAGTCTTCATAACCACAACGGGAACATTCCTTCACCCAATCGAAATGCACACCCAACCGGCTTATGTGATCTTCACGCACCGAACGTAAATCATGTTCAGGGAAAGACTCAGGCTTTGGTCCGTTAACTTTCTCTTTCCCATATGGAAAACACTTATCTCTTCTAAACCTTTTAAACAAGACCACAACT
>CAJXEU010000033.1 GCA_913052525.1 uncultured Actinomycetes bacterium | reverse complement strand
AGAAGGTTCCGTTGAAATTGAAATTAATGGAAAAAGGTTTCCTGCAACTGCTTCGTTTCGTCCTTTTTATGACCCTGATAGTAAACAGGTTCATCTCTAAACCTCTTCAACGGAAGAGAAAAGAATCTTTTCTATAAGTTCAGTTAACGTCTCTCTTTCTTTATCTGTAAGGCTTCCATAGAAATCTTTTTCAACTCGGTGTTGTTCGCTATAAGCATCTTTAACTGCAATTTCTCCTTTGTCAGTTAACCCAACAAGCACAACTCTTCGATCACTGCTTCCGCTTTTTCTGGTAATTAGTTCATCTCGTTCTAAGGTTTTAAGCGCACTCGAAACGGATGCTCGAGAAAGACCGGAAAAATGAGCGACACGGTTTGATTCCATGCTTCCGCACACCCAAACAGTAAATAAGATTCGGAAACCAGCCCACGTCAAACCAGATGGACGATGAACATGAGACTCTACATGTCGAGCAAATTGGGTTGCGGTTCGAGAAAAAGCGAACGACAAGAGGAAAAGGTTTAAATCTGGATGTGAAAGTTCATTAGTAACCCGGCTTGCAGCCATTTCACTGAATTGTTGGGCATCAAGGTCATCAGATGCCATATCATTCAACGTCTAACACTAAGCCTTCTTCGTCACCAAGGTACGCGGCAATAACTGCGGGATCTTTCTGTACTTGTTCTGGTGTTCCTTCAGAAATCTTTTGACCAAAATCTAGAACCAAAACTCGATCTGCTATGTCCATAACAAAACTCATGTCATGTTCGACAAGAATCATTGATATTCCTAACTCTCGGCGAATATCAAGAATGAACCGGGCCATATCTTCAGTCTCTTCGAGGTTCATACCGGCTACTGGTTCATCTAATAAAAGTAGTTCCGGGTTCATAGCGAGAGCCCTTCCAAGTTCCACCCTTTTTTGAAACCCGTATGGGAGTAGTGCTACTGGATGTTTACGCCATTCTTCAATTTCAAGAAAATCTATGATGTCTTCTACTGCGAGTCGATGTTTCATTTCTTCTTTTTTTGCGGGGCCTAACCAGAGAGCTCCTGCAAGCCAGGATCGTTTCATTCGTACATGGCGACCAAGAAGCAAATTATCAAGGACGGTCATTTGAGGAAACAGTTCTATATTTTGAAAAGTTCGAGCAATGCCAAGACCAGCAACAAGATCAGGTCGTTGACCAAGAATACTCTCTCCTTTCCAAAAAATATCTCCTTCTTGAGGTCGATATACCTGACTTATACTGTTAAATATTGAAGTCTTTCCTGCACCATTTGGGCCAATGATTGAAAACAATTCTCCTTCTTGCACTTGAAAAGAGACATTAGAAATAGCTTTCACTCCTTTGAATGAAAGACTTATGTCTTTAACTTCGAGAAGAGGTTGATTCATGACAGCCAACGTTTTCTTCGCTTGTAGTGTTTAACATCTTTAAAAGATTTTCTTTCTGTTCCTTCTCCATGAAGCCCTAAATAAAATTCGCGAACGTCTTCATCTTTGAGAAGTTTGCTGGCAACTCCATCCATAACGATTTTTCCTGTTTCCAAGATGTAGCCGTAATTGGCTATTGAAAGGGCCATGTTTGCATTTTGTTCAATTAGTAAAACGCTTGTTCCATCTTTGTTGATATCAACAATTGTGTCTCTTATCTGGGCCACAAGTTTTGGTGCGAGTCCTAAGGATGGTTCATCCAAAATGAGAAGTTTTGGATTAACCATGAGTGCTCGACCAATAGCAAGCATCTGCTGTTCTCCTCCTGATAGATATCCAGCGATTGATTTACGTCGTTCTGCAAGAATGGGGAACATTGTCATTACTCGCTCATGAGCTGTTTTTATTGCTGCTTTATCTGTGCTGGTAATCGCGCCGGTCGTTAAGTTCTCATCTACAGTCAGTTCAGCAAATATTCGTCGACCTTCTAAAACCTGACTTATCCCATTACGAACAATCGACGACGGTTCTTTGTTGTCAATTTGATCACCGTTAAATGTGATAGATCCTTTAGTTACTTTTCCCTCATGCACATCTAAGAGACCTGTGATAGCACGAGTGGTGGTGGTTTTTCCTGCTCCGTTACTGCCGAGCAGTGCCACAATGTGGCCTTCAGGAACTTCAATTGAAAGGCCACGTAAAACGAGTACTACCTCGTTGTAGATCACTTCAAGGTTTGCAATTTCAAGCATTTGAATCCTGGGTTCTAGTCGTAAAAGATTTATTCAGTAATTGGGGTGACCGGTATATGCCGGTCACCCCAGTTACTTTGATTAATTGAATTAGCCAGCTGTAAAGCAAGCGCCTTCGTATACGTGTGCTGCGGTTATATCCGAAACAATCGGACCACCGTTCATCAGAACCGAACCGGTACTTCCGCCACCTGAAATGGTTGCGGCTGCATCGAATAGGTCGGCCTGAATATCAAACATGTATGACTCACGCACGATGTAGTCATTCACCTCACCGCCATAACCCTGGTTCGGGGCAAGGCCCATGTAGTCCACGGTTGTGGCATTAGCTGCCGCGATCACGCCTGCCCGAGTTAGGTCCCCAGCAGCAGCAGCCGCTTCAAGGATCTGGTGAGCAGCCATGGCTTCGGTCCAGCCGATGGTGTATGCATCAGATACAGGATCGTCAGGGATGGCTTCTTGTAATGCAGAAACCATATCTGCCATACCTGGTGTGTCTCCAGCGTTCCAAGTCAAAACATAAGTTGACTGATAGTACGAGGAGTCAAGCATTGGAGCAAGAGCCGTAGCTAACAACATGTAGTTGTATGTTGGTGAGTTACCTGACCATGTTCCTGTAAACCCTGCAGCGGCAGCGCCACCCATAAGTTCAGCAAGAAGTGATGGACCAGTGGTGACCCATACCAAGTTAGCTCCTGATTCAGTCAATCCTGTGATTACTGGAGTTTGGTCAGCCCCAGGAACTACTGCACCTTCACCGTCATAAACGACTTCAATTCCAAGTGCTTCAGCAGCAATTTTGGCGCCTGCTGCACCATCTTGCCCGTATTCACCTGGGTAGGAAAGAACAGCCAATTTGACTTCACCTTCAATTACGTTCGTAGCTAAATAATCCACTGCATTTATTGCTTCGTAGCAATAGTTTGTGTATGACTCAAATACGTTCTGACCAAAGGCTGGGTCTGGCCAACCGGAGTACCATGACAACGGAATAGCTCCAAGACCATCTTCCACAAGTGCTTCTGCTATAGCAGCGGTGTGTGGTGAACCAGTTGACTGGCTCAAGAACACAACTCCGTTATCTTCATCGCTCATTTCTTCATAGCGTTCAAGATGGGTGGGGACATCGTAAGCGTTGTCCTCTACCCAGAATTCGACATCTCGACCAGCAATACCACCATTGGCATTAACTCGGTCCCAGTAAGCTTGCTGGGCTGCAATTATTTGAACGACAAGTGGAGCAAAAGGACCACTCAAATCAGCGATAGCGCCAATTTTTATAGTGTCCTCGGTAACTCCATGGTCATAAATAATTTCAGCCGGAGCTTCAGTTTCTGCTGGAGCCTCAGTTTCCGCCGGGGCCTCAGTTTCCGCTGGAGCCTCAGTTTCCGCCGGAGCTTCAGTCGCAGCCGGAGCCGACGTTGAAGAAGACGACGTATCGTCATCACTACTGCAAGCGACAGCAACAACTGTGAAGGCCAGCAGGATTGCTAGCAACTTCGACAAGTGTTTCATATATTTCCCCTCTCTTTGGGATTGTGCTCAGGCTATATAGCCAGAGATTTTTTTGTGGATAGCGACTCAATAGCTGAACGGCCATCCTTTCCAATAGTTTCGTACATTTATCCATATCCCGTAAAGACCTAAAGGCTCAAATAGCATAAATATGACTATTAGCGCTCCGTAGATAATTTCATCAAGGGCGCTATACGGGATGGGGTAACCAAGAGCTGTTTCACTAATTGAAACTATGCCGAAATCTCCTGATCCAAGTGAAATAATGGAGTCCCACAGACCTGAAAATGCGCCATCTCCCTCTGCTTGTTTGGTCATCCATTCAATTATCTCTTCAACAAATCGTGGGGATAAAACGACAAAGAAAGTGCCGGCGAGAGCGCCAGAAACTCTTCCCATGCCTCCGATTAAAAGGATGGCGACAAACTCTACAGAAAGAATCAAGTCCCATGCTTCTGGTGGCATTTGGCCAGATATTGAAGCAAGTAGCGCTCCGGCAACTCCGGCGTAACAAGATGAAATTGCAAATGCAATAGTTTTATATTTAGTTTCAGGAACTCCCATAATTTCAGCAGCAACATCTTGGTCACGAATCGCTGCAAGAGCGCGACCCGTGCGAGTTCGAGCCAAATTTGCTGCCCAAAGAGCAAAAACGGTTAGAAGAGCAAGAAGAAAATAATATGTTTTTTGGTTATCGCTAATATCGAACCAGAACCAATGGCCGTCTCGTGAGAAATCAAGAATAGGATTTTCTTCTTTCCATAGACGTAATTCAAGTTTCGGCCATTTACGTCCTAAAGATCCTGGTCCCGCTATTTCAGGAAAAACTCGAGATAAATGCAGCCCGATGAAAACTAAACCAAGAGTGGTAATAGCTAGGTATAGGCCTCTCACTCTGACTGCTGCTGGGGCTACAAGAATTCCAACTACTGCTGCGACTACTCCTGAGGCAGGTAACCAAATCCAAATGGGGAGGCCCCATCCCCATAGATTTGCTGATCCTGGTCCTCCTACGAGCACTGCTGTATAGGCGCCTACACCCATAAAGAATGCGTGACCTAAGGATACTTGGCCTCCTAGTCCAGAAAGAATATTAAGACCTAGAGCCGCAATGCAAAAAATAAGCATGCGGTTTACAACCCGAAGCCAAGAATTGTCTCCAAGGAACCTAATAAGTGGTATCTGATCAATGACTGGAAGATCAAAAGGCATAAGTAGTAGCAAAAGGAAAGCAATTCCTATTGCTACTTGTTGAGTGCGTGTAGGGAACAGTCGCGATTCAGAGGAGTACGACGTATAAAGGTTTGGCCGACCTCTCATACTCGACGAACCTCTTCAGTGCCAAATAAGCCGTAGGGTTTTATTAATAGTGCTATCAACATCACTACATATGGAATGACTTGTTGGTAACCAAAGCCAAGAATATTTGCGTAACTCGAAAGGTACTGTCCAGCAAAAATTTCAACAAATCCGATAAGCATGCCACCAGCCAACGCACCAACGACTGAGTCAAGGCCGCCAACAATTACTGCAGGTAAAGCACGGAAAGCAAAAAATGCTCCTTCTCGACTAGCAACACCTGCTGCTGCCCAAGGAGACATTGAGGCAAAAATTCCTGCAGCAGCAGCTAATGCTGATCCTGCCGCCCAGGCGATTGCAAAGATCATTCCAACGTTTATTCCTTGTGCCAGTGCTGCTTCTTGATCAAATGCCGTGGCTTGCATCGCTACACCGGTTCTCGTGCGAAGAAACCGCCACACGGCAAAGAAAACTAAAGCCGCCATAACAACTGCAGCTACATATGACCAGGCAACCAATGCTCCACCGAGACTAAACGTATCACTACCCCAAGGAATGCCAAGAGCTCTCGGAGTTAGGCGTACGGCATCATCAGCTATAACACGAATAATTACTTCTAATCCGAGTGTTATCACGGCCATAGAAAAAATTGGTTCGCCAATCATAGGGCGAATTGTTAAACGTTCAATAATTAAGCCAAATAGTGCAGTCACTGTCATAGCGAGTAGTAAAGCAATACCCCAGTGAAGCCAGCTTGGTCCGGGGATGAATCGTCCGGGAATGTCCCAATCAATAAATAACATTGATAAAAACCAAGTTCCAGCTAAAGCTAATGCTCCGTGAGAGAAATTAACTGTTTGTGTAGCTTTAAATATCAGTACAAATCCAAGCGCGAGCATGGAATAAAGTGACCCAAGCGCTAACGCTTTAAATAGGGTTTGTACAAAGGTGTCAAACCCAGAAGTAGCTAGAAGCATTGGGATTTCGGTCATTGATACATCGATTCCACAAGGTCGCTGAACATGTCTGTCATCGCAGTGCGTTTAATTTTTTGAGTTGCGGTCAACTCTCCGTCTTCGTGGTCTAATTCTTTAGGAATCATTTGAAATTTTCGAATTGTTTCAACGCGTGCAAATTTTTCATTAGTTTCATTGACGACACTTTGTATGAGTTCAATCACTTCTTCTTTTTCTGATAAATCTCGGTAAGTGGTGTAAGGAATATTTTTTCGTAAAGCCCAGTCTCCAACTGTTTCTAATTCGATACCAATAAGCGCTGATAGAAACTTTCGTTGATCTCCAATAACCATTGCTTCTTTGACATATATAGATGCTTTAAGGCTGTTCTCAATTTCTGATGGTGAAATGTTTTTGCCTCCCGATGTGATGATGATGTCTTTCATCCGATCGACAATGCGGACGTGGGTACCATCAACCCACTCACCTACATCTCCGGTTCTAAGCCAACCATCTTCAGTGAATGCTTCTGCTGTTCTTTCTGGTTTATTCCAATAACCGAGGAATACTCCTGGGTGTTTCGTTTGAATCTCTCCAGTTTCTTCATCGATTCGGAAACCAATATCTTCATAAGGTTCTCCTACTGTTCCTAATTTCAGGCGTCCAGGACGATTTGTTGTAGCAACAGCTGAATTTTCTGTCATTCCATAAAGTTCATACACGGGGACACCTATACCCATAAAGAATTCAAGTATTTCTGACGAAATTGGAGCAGCACCAGAACCCGCATGCCAACAACGGCGAAGCCCGATTCGTTCAAGTAGCGAACGGAAAATAATTGGGTATCCGATTAAATTAAGTACCCAACTTTTTATAGTGTGTTTGCCGTTATTTGATACTTTTTCTTTGCCAATAATTGAAGCTAATTTAAGCCCGATCTTCAAAAGTATTCTTTTAAAAAGAGTCGCATCATTTCCTTTGATAAGAACTGAAGCGTGCATTCTTTCCCAAATACGAGGGACAGCAAAAAATATAGTTGGCTGTATTTCACGCAAGTTGAGCTGAACAGTGTCTATTGATTCCGCAAAATTGAGTGTCAACCCGCAACTAACAAGATGCCAAGTAGAAAAAATACGTTCAGCCACGTGACACAAAGGCAAATAGGTCAAAACTAGATCATCGGAAGTTGGTTTTCTTTTGCCTCGTAATCCGTTTTCTCCTGTTAAACGTGTTAAAGCGAATCCAACATTGTCGTTAGTTAGCATCGCTCCTTTTGGTGGTCCAGTGGTTCCAGACGTATATACCAGTGTCATAACATCGTCGCCTTGGGCTTCTGACATTCGTTTCTCTACCGCTCCATTATTGTCTTGGCGGTGTGTGCGTCCTATCTCTAAAAAGTCTTCCCAATAAAGAAGACGGCCATCGTCATAGCTGACAACACCGCGTGGTTCGGTATAGAGGATGTGTGTCAATTTGGGCAACAATGTTTGGTCTATGTCTAAGACTCGATCAACTTGTTCTTGGTCTTCAGCAAAGTGCACTGCTGAACCACAATCAGTTAACAAATATTCAACTTCCGTAGTGGGATTTGTTGGGTACAAACCAACAGTAACTCCACGTACAGCAACGGCAGCTAAGTCAAGGATCACCCACTCTGGGCGGTCTTCTGACTGGATGGAAACTCGATCACCGGGTTGAATATTTAACGCTAATAAAGCATGGGCGGCATCAAGAATAAGGTCCCATGTTTTTTCCCAAGTGTATTCTTGCCAAATACCAAAATCTTTTTCACGAAGCGCTATTTGTTTCGGACAATTTTTAGCCCATTGGCGAGCAAGGGAGGCAACGGTCTCAGTAATATCTTCTAAAAATGCATTCTCAGGCTCAGCAAGTGTCGCTGTCATTGTCCCCCCAGGAAACTTAGGTACACAATTAGTTAATAACTAACTAACTAACTAACAGGTAAAACAGTAGTAGAAAATATTTATCTTTTGGTTCTCGGGATGAGAAATTATCCGAAAAGTTTCACTATTGTGAATAAATGGTTGACTCGCATGAAATATCAGCATTTTCAATTTCGGAATTAAGTTCATTAATTAAAGATGGTTTAGAAACGCTATTTCCGCAACCATTTTGGGTTGAGGGGCAAATTTCTAATTTTAAAACTTCTCGACCTGGTCATTGTTATTTTGATTTAATTGAACCAAATAATGAACCAGGGCAACCACCTGCAGCTGTCTTGAATGTGGCTCTTTGGCAGGGTAAACGAACTCAAGTTGAAAAAGTGTTAACTGATTCTGGAAATCTAGTTCTCAGCAACGATCTCCAGGTGCGTATTTTGGCTAATTTAAATTTTTATCCTCCGAGTGGACGTTTGAACCTCATCATGGAGCAAATTGATCCTTCTTTCACTCTTGGCCAACTCGCCGTAGAACGCGAAAAATTATTACACCAACTTTTAGATGAAGGGCTTCTTGAAAAAAACGCTTCTTTACCTGTTACTTATCCTCCTTTACGGATTGGGTTAGTCACAAGTATCGGTTCTGCTGCTCATGCAGATTTCATAACAGAAATCTTAAATAGTGGATTTGGGTTTACCGTTTTGGAATATGACACTCGAGTGCAAGGTGAAGGTGCAGTTGCTGAAATTACTTCTGGATTAGAAATTCTCTCTTCTCATAAACCAGATGT
This sequence comes from uncultured Actinomycetes bacterium, assembly GCA_913052525.1. Classification (GTDB taxonomy): domain Bacteria; phylum Actinomycetota; class Acidimicrobiia; order Acidimicrobiales; family MedAcidi-G1; genus MedAcidi-G2B. The sequence goes on along the minus strand of CAJXEU010000033.1, from coordinate 283 downwards.
AGTTGCATTGGTTAGAGGTGGAGGATCAAGCGCTGATCTTTCAATCTTCGATTCTGAATTAGTGGCCCGTGCTATCGCTGAATTAGGTTGCCCAGTTTTTACGGGGATAGGTCATGAAATTGACCGAAGTGTTGCTGATGAGGTAGCTCATAGCGCATATAAAACACCTACTGCATGTGCAAATGCTTTAATTAGTAACGTTCAAGAGTTTGTAGACGAGCTTTCAAAATTAAACCAATCAATTTGTGAACGAACGAGATCAGTAATTGATCAAGAGTTGCGT
>CAJXEU010000032.1 GCA_913052525.1 uncultured Actinomycetes bacterium | reverse complement strand
CAGATTATCGGAAGTAGACGGGTCTTTAGTCGAATTGGTAGAGACTCACGGAATACGAAGAGACGAGGTGGGCATCTTGGCAGATGATCCATCAGGACGACTTGAAGAGGAAGTCCCTGTATCCATGAATCTTTGGGCTCTGCCACGTGAAGCAGTAGGCCGTTTAGCAGGGCAGTGGGCATCATTTTATTCACAGAATTCTGACGATCCGTCTTCTGAGTTTCTTTTACCGGAGGCTCTTGACCACCAGCGGGCGGAAGGTTTATTGTCGATAAAAGTCGTAAAGTCAACTGAGAAGTGGATCGGTATCACCAACAGAGATGACTTAGTAATAGCTCAAAATCTCTTTAGAGGCGAATAATCTAATCTTCGATTAGGCGGTCATCAGATATTTCAAGCCCAGGTAGTTCTGGCTGAATTTTGAATCCCTTCTCAGCGGCAAGGTCAAGAATAATTTGCTCACAGTTAAGCCAGTTTGTGGCACGCGGCCCCTCTAATCCTTGATTATACGGAGCATCGAAAACGATTACAGAGTTTCCGGAGTTTCGTAAAGCAGAGACGTTATGTGGAGCATCTTCAATGTAAATGTCAGCTTCAACTTCTGGTTTTTCTCCAAGGAAACAAATATCTCTATAAGGGATACGAGCTTGATCTAACCACTCAACTGTGTCGGTTACTGCAATGGCATGACCCCAGTTCACGTAAAGTCGGTGGGTTATTATACGTATCCAAACCCCTGCGTCAGATAACCGCCAGAGTACTTCAGAGGTATTTTCAAAAACAGGCATAGAACGAAACATGCGATGGTCTTCAACTGCTTTGTGGTGAAGATACTGATATTGGTCAACTGATAGGCCCCACTCTGAGAAGTCCCAACTTCTTCCTTCAGGCAGGGAAGACTCGGAAACATTTAACTCTTGGGCTACTAAAGGTCGAAAAGCGGCGGTGTAATCACCACAAACTCCGTCAAGGTCTACACCGAGTATGAGAGTATCTGAAATCATTGTCCTAGAGTAGCGGAGGTTTACGTACTAGTTGAAGATGCTTGAAAACGACAAAACCCCCACCGCTCAAAAGCGATGGGGGTTTTGAAACGTTTAATTAACGAGCAAAGCCCTGTCCAAGAGCTTTAACTGCAGCATCTTTAACAGAAATGAAAGCCAACATAGAAATAGCGACTGCGATATCTACACCGAAATCACCCATTCCTAGTACTTCCATGTTTGCGCCGTATCCAACGTGAATTGCTCCGTCGGAAATCATTACGAAAAGGTAAGCCCAAATCAGCTGCATGTGGCCGCCGATTACTGGAATTCCTTTAACAATTGCATTAACACCGACCATGTCTAAAACACTGTCGATTACTGCCATGACACCTTGAAAGATCATCGCTGTGATCATCAAAGTGAGAATGGTTGCCATCATATTGATGCATCCCCTTTATGGTTTGTTGTCATCAAGTCGGGTGACTTAATTTGTCTAACATGAAAACGCTATGTGAGATGGCTGTTTTCTTAAAGACCATTTAAGAATGTGTAGTTATATAACCACTCTTCGTGAATAGCAGTTTTTGCCAAATTCAAGGTTCTAAAAAAATCACTAAGAAATCTCTTCGTGATAGTCCTCTTCAACGTTTACTTGCCAGATGTCATGTGATGCTCCATAAATATTTTCGACAGAAAGCATTGCCGTGAGCATTGAGTGATCCTGATTGTTGTATCGATGCATGCCATTACGACCTACTGGGTATACGTTCTCTGCGTTTTGGCTTATCCAAGAACGAATTACCTCAACATTTTCGTGATACTCGTTGTCATACATCGGATAAGCCCTCGGCATGCGTACTACATATCCACCTTCTACTAATTCGGGTTCAACTAATCCAAGAACACCAAGTTCAGCTATTGCTCTATCTATAAGTGCGGCGTCATCGGATTCCCAGAGGTCATCTCCGATGTTCACGAAATACTCAAGTCCCAGACATGTCCGCCCTTCTTTCACCAAATAAGGAGACCACTGTCCAAAGTTTTGAACCCGACCGACTTTGACTTCTTCGGAATGTATATAAATCCAGTTATCAGGGAAACCTTTTTCCTCGGGGACAATCAACGCAACGGTAAGAAAGTCTCGAAAAGTCAGCGAAGAAGCAGCTTTTAGTGTTTCTTCTGAGGCTGGAGGGTCCATTGCTTGTAAGAGGTGTGGTAGAGGCATAGAAGAAATGATGGAGTCTGAGGCAAATTCAACAGGACCTTTAGGCCCATCAGCTTGGACAGAAACAACTTTCCCGTCCTGATGTAAGAAACGTTTGACCTTGTGGTTTAATAGAACTTCATTTCCCTGATCTATGACTAGATCATGACATTTTTCCCACATCATCCCGGGACCAAATTTGGGGTACTCAAACTCTTCAATCAAACTAGTGATCTCTTTTTGATTCCTTCTTGGAAGGATGGCATTCAGGATCGCCTTAAATAGAGATAAATTCTTTATTCTTTGTGCTGCCCAGTCCGCTTGAAGTTCGGTTGCAGGAATTCCCCAAACTTTTTCGGTGTAAGTTTTAAAGAATTTTCGATATAAACGCCATCCGAATCGACTAGCCGTCCAGCCTTCAAAATGGCTTTGATCTTTTGGAGATTTTATTCGAGCCCAGATATAAGAGAAAACACAAAGAACGGACTCCCATATACCTAGGTTCTTTAATGCATTAGTAGCTTTTAGAGGGTAATCGTAGAATTTTCCGTCGTAGTAGATTCGACTCATTCGAGGTCGAAGAAGAAAGTCATCTTCATCAAGTATCTCGTGCCACAGTTCAGAAACTGCGGTGACTTTTGTAAAGAATCGATGGCCTCCAATATCAAAACGCCAACCATCTCTCTCAGCAGTCCGACTTATGCCGCCTACTACGGAATCCTCTTCTAAAACAACGGCAACTCCACCAACTTTACCTATTTGGTAAGCAGCGGTGAGGCCTGCTGGTCCAGCCCCAACAATTATTGATTTTGAAGCAGTGTCAAGACCAGCGGATGATGTTTCCATATCCCCAGCCTAGAGGTTTTCAATCATGTGATAGAACCAAATGAAGTACCATAAATTCTATGGATTCAGATGTAACTAAAAAACCAAAAGATCTATTCCATATTCGTGCCATTTTGATCTTGGGAGTGATTGCGCTAGTAGGGATTCTTCTAAGATTTTTTGCTGACTCTCCACTCTGGTTAGATGAAGCAATATCTGCTTCAATAGCAGAAGAAGGCCCTAGAGGAATCGTTGAAGCGCTCAGAAATGATGGCCATCCGCCGCTATATTATTTCCTTCTTCATTTCTGGTCTTTAGTAGTTGGTGATTCTGATTTTGCACTCAGAGCAATGTCTGGTGTTTTTTCAACTTCTTCACTTTTTCTGGTCTATCGATTTATGAGAAAGGCTACAGATAGTTGGGTGGGTGCACTCACGGTAGGAGTGTTAGCTATCAGCCCATTTGCAATCCGGTATGCGACTGAAGTTCGTATGTATTCGCTGTTGGTTCTACTGATTTTGATCGGACATATTCTTATTGAAAAGGTATGGAGAAGCCCTACACCTCTTAATCTTTTAGGAGTTAGTTGTGTCATTGCTGGTTTGCTGTACACCCATTACTGGTCACTCTTTCTAGTTTCTGCTTTGTGCCTGGTTTTATTTTTTTGCATCGTTAGCGGAGACAAAGAAGTTATTGAACGTAGCAAGAAACTGAGTTTCGCTGTTGGTTTGGGAATAGCAACGTTTGTTCCTTGGTTACCTATCTTTTTGGAACAGTTGTCGCACACAGGAACACCTTGGTCAGATGCACCAAGACCCACAGTAGTCGTGGCTCTCACACTTGAAGCTTACGGAGGTGGAAGAGGTTCAGAGGCTTTACTGGTAGCGGTGCTAATAGTTGTGCTAGCCGGAATGGGGCTATTTCTTCGAAAACAGGAACCCGAAGCGGGATCTATAACTATTCTTGGAAGGACCGAACACAAGTTTCTTCTGATCTCTGTTCTTGTCGGAGTTTTAGCGATGTTTTTTGGTATTGCGGCAAGTCTGATTTTCGATTCAGCATTTCAGGGGAGATACGGAGCGTTTGCTTTTATCCCGTTGGTTCTAGCCATAGGGGTAGGGCTAGGCCATCTTTCTCATCGGATAGGGATTGGTTTGTTAGTCATTCTTGCGCTTGTATCTGTGATTTCGGTAGCCCGTGAACTATCGCATGATCGCACACAGATAGGTGAAGTAGCTGCGAGCATAGAAAAGAATGGAACAGTTGGAGACACTGTAGTTTTCTGTCCAGATCAGCTCGCTCCGGCTGCACACCGAGTATTGGAAGAAGAGTTCAACCTTTATGCGTACCCCTCTTTAGATAGTGGTCAGAGGGTCAACTGGTATGACTACGAAGAGCGAAACTCGAAGTCTGATCCTGTTGAAATAGCTAAAAAAATTCTTTCGCTGCATATTCAAGAGCAGTCAATCTGGCTTGTTTGGATAGACGGATACAAAACATTTGGGTCTCAATGCGGAAAACTCAAAGAAGAACTGAATGCTTCCTCTTCTAATAGCAGGGTTTTTGTACATGCAGGTGGGGAGGATTACTACAATTCAGCGAATTTAGTGAGATTTACAAAATGAATTTAAGTAAAACGAAGAAATCCGACAGCTATCTGGTTTCAGTTTTCTTAGCTTGGTTTATTTCCCGATTCATAGTGATTGCAACCATGTGGTTCGCTGACTTATTCGCCTTGAACGAAGAGCGTGAGTTCACTTCGCAAGGTTTTCAATTATGGGATGCTGGTTGGTATCAGCAATTGATTTCCGTTGGATATAACCAGTTAGGCGAGGAAGCTTTTCGCTTTTTTCCCGGGTTTGTTTTCTTTGGTAAATTATTGAAGCCACTAGTTGGGGGGGATGCAGTTTGGGCTTCGGTGTTGATTGCCAACCTTTTCTCTCTCATCACGTTTATTTTTCTCTATCGGTTAGTCATAGCAGAGAATGGAAGCCCGAATCGAGCAAAGAGGACAGTTTGGCTTTTGGCTTTATCTCCCGCTGCCTTTGTCTTGGTGTGGGGTTACGCCGAGAGCTTCTTTATAGCTTTGACTCTTATAGTTTTCTTGGCTCTTAAAAAGCAGAACTGGAAAATGGTGGCACTTTTTACGTGTCTAGCAGGCCTGACGAGACCTACAGGGGCATTACTATCAATCGCTGTAGTAGCAGCACCAGGGTTTTCGGTTATTAGAAATGGCTTCAAGAACCGTTTCGAATGTTTGGTAGCTAGCTTTGGGGGCCCGATAGGGGTGCTCATTTTTCTTTTGTGGTCGAATTCGCAGAATGAAAAAAACTGGATCCCGTTCACCGTTCAGAAAGAACTTCGCGGTGGATTTGTTGACCCTATACGACGATTCATTAGCGGAGTTAAGGAAATAGTAGAACTAGACTCAGATGGTTTACATGTTCTAGTTGCTTTGGGTCTCGCCTTACTTTTAGTGACTGTTTGGAGAAATCTTCCTCGCCATTACTTTTCTTACGCTTTAGTTTCTTTACTGGTTGCTACGTCTGCTGAAAATTTGAACAGTTTAGAAAGATATGCAATGACAGCTTTTCCTTTTGTGATGGCTTTAGCGATCTTTTCGGAAAGAAAACATATTAAGAGAATGATTTATCCGGTCTCAGCTGTTTGTTTGGTAGTTCTTACAGCTGCATCATTCATGGGCCACTATGTTCCGTAGAAAGGTGCCGTAACGCGGAAACGACCCCAAGTAGCCTCCCGGCGAACCGGTTAACTCCTTGGAGTCGTTCCTATCGTTGCGTGCCACCAAATGGAAACTTCATAAGAAGTACCACTTCTGAATAAAAAACCTCGAAAGGTTTTTTATCCGAACATAAACTCAACTTCCCGTCAGGAGAAGAACTTATGCCTGGTAAACCATAAACTCTCAAGAGAGTTAACTAACAGGATCCTTTTGATACCGAAGCATCTAAAAAACCTGATTCGTTTGACACATCGAAACAAGATCCACTTAGTTGTTTTTGTTGTTCGTCAACAACTTCACAACTTTGTGCTGCAATTAAATGCAGACCTTGGATCGACTGAGGTGCTTATTGGTTAGAGGTAAAAGTCCGAAGACTTAAACGTTCCGACCAACTCGACACCTCAGTGCCTACGGCTGACTACTAATTCCCTAAGGAACCAGTGTGTCACGGTCCTCCCCAAACACTTAATGGACACTTTCCCGAGAGTTTGACGGTCCTCCGCCGGAACCAGCTTTCGCTTTTTCCAGGGGTGGTGTCGGTCTCGTCGGTTCCGATAACCACGCTATGTTTGGCGTGAAAGCATCTTGCCGGATCTTTTCTCCCGAGTCAACCTATTTTTAGGTATTCCCCAAAAGCTTCACTAATTTCCCCAGAGATTCTCTTTCTTTCCACATGCTGTCCACAGAAAAGAGTAAAATTCTAAAAATTTCAAGTACTAACTAATTAATAAGACTCCGCTGAGTAGAGCTCCGAGAGCAGCTAAAAGCCCTAATGCCCCTGTAGTTGCTCGCAGGCCAACAGATTTAGTTCTGCTATGTATCAGCGCAGAAGCACCCGAAGTGGCAACTAAAAGCAGTTTAACGAACAACGTCATTTGATAAGCAGAGTCTTTGGTTGATAATTCAACCGCAAAAATATTCCAGACTCCAGTGATCAAAGCGAGAACTAAAAAAGTCCAGGCAAAGCGTCCAAATCTTTCAGCAGCGAGACGAGGCGCATCGGGGCTAATTTTCCGTAGAACAGGCACAAGTGCTACCATCAACAGTTGGCCTCCAACCCAACCACAAATTGAAATGACGTGTAAGAAAATACGTACAGTGCTCATCTGGTACTCAACTCCATAATCCTCTTTGCAATAATGTTTCTTTCAATAAATCTGGTTTGTCGCTCATGATCCCGTCAACTCCAAGATCTAGAAGTCTGCTCATTTCCGTCGGATCATCAATAGTCCAAACATGAACTTGGAGGTTGTGTTCATGAGCAGCAACTACAAATTTCTCATCTACTAAAGTTATGCCGCTTTGACGTACAGGAACTTGAAGACAGTCGAAAGAAAACTTTGGTCTTCCTATCCCAAAATTTGAAGCTCTAAACCGGGCTACGCCTTTAGGACCAGCAGAAGTACAGGCTTTGTCTCCTATAAGGGTTTGGAAGTGTTTTATTCTTCGATCAGAAAAAGAGCCCACACAGACCCTGTCTAACGCTTTGTGTTTGAGTAATAAGTTTGCTAGAGGTTCAACAACTGCATCATGTTTTGGGTCAATGTTGACATTTAGCAGAGGGAATTCTTCAAGGATTTCTTCAAATAAAGGTATTGGATCACTTCCTCCAACACGTGCTTCTCGTATTTGGTTCCAAGTGAGGTCTGATATTGTTCCCGTCAAGTCAGTTACGCGATCAAGCTTTGTGTCATGAAATGCTATGACTACTCCGTCAGCAGTTAGATGCACATCGGTTTCAACATATTTGTAACCAATGTCAACGGCATGTCGAAAGGCTCGAAGAGTGTTTTCTGGCCAGTTGCCGGTTCCTCCGCGGTGCGCAAACGCAAGAAACGAATCAGAACCAAAAAAAGGGTGCTTACCAGTCACAAATAACACCTTACGGACCTAAAAGAAAAACCGGTCAGTTAATCGTATTCCAATAGAGTTTGTGACGGTAGCGTGGAAGATGTGACACGTAGAACAAAAATCATTGCAACCATCGGTCCTGCTTCAGATTCTGAAAAAATTTTAAGGGAAATGATCCAAGCCGGTATGGACATAGCCCGAATCGGATTAGCACATGGTACTTATGAATTAGCCGAAGAGCGAATACAAAGAATCAGAAAAATAGCTGCCGAAGAAAGTAAGCCTGTAGGAATTTTAATCGATTTGCCCGGCCCAAAAATACGAGCAGGGGACTTCGGTCAAGAACAACTAGAACTCAGAGAAGGAAGTCAAGTCGACTTAGTCGTGGGCGACCAGCAAAGTACCGAAAAAACGATCGAAATTGGTTATGACGAACTTCTGACTCACGTTAAAGAGGGTTCTGAATTAAATATCGGAGATGGCAGAGCTGTTGTAAGAGTTGATGAAAGCCTTAAAGACCGGCTAAAAGCGACTGTTATGCATGGAGGGGTGCTCTCCGGTCGACCTGGAGTCCATATCCCCTCAGATCAACTAACTTTGACTGCACCGACAGCGGAAGATATAGAGGCAGTCGATCGATTCATTCCTTTAGACATAGACATCTTGGCTTTATCTTTTGTTCGAACAGCACAAGATATAAAGCGATTGAACCTGCCGCCTCATCCTGAAGGTCCGCTTGTAGTAGCGAAGATAGAGACTCAAGCAGCTTTAGAAGATTTACCAGGAATAATTGATTCAGCGGGAGCGATTATGGTTGCTCGAGGTGACCTAGGTCAAGAGTATGGCATTGAAGGTTTACCGATGTTACAAAAAAATATCATCAAGGAATGCATTGCATCTGGTCGACCAGCAATAACAGCCACTCAAATGCTGGAAAGTATGGTCGATTCACCCGAGCCGACACGAGCAGAAGTTTCTGATGTTGCTAATGCAGTTTGGGATGGTTCAAGTGCTGTGATGCTTTCTGGTGAAACAGCGATCGGATCAGACCCAGTAAATGTAATATCCACTATGGGGCGGATTGTCGCTCGCGCCGATCAGGAATTTGATCACCGTGGCTGGGCTAACGACCTTGCCGAAATTCGCTTAACCAACAGAGATGTAGCAGAGACTTCTATAACTGATGCGATGACTTTAGCTACTTCGCGGGCAGTTGCTGAGTTAGGAATCAAAACTATTGTTTGCATATCTGGCTCGGGGTTCACTGTTCGTTCCATGGCTCGCTTTCGACCTTCAGCTCGAATACTTGGTTTGAGTAGTGATGAGCGGACAGTTGGACAATTAGCTCTCAGTTGGGGGACTGAACCGCGACATCTTTCTGTTGAAGGAACCATAGATGATCGTGTTGTAGCAGCATTGCGGTTGGCTCGCGACAAT
>CAJXEU010000031.1 GCA_913052525.1 uncultured Actinomycetes bacterium | reverse complement strand
AATCCGCCAGCTCCGACGCCTAATAAGCTTTTCCATAAAGGAAATCCCCTCCATTAGTAAACAAAATCCAGCGGTCTGATGGTCTGACCATCTGGTTCTCACACCTTACAAGCAATGTTTGTAGCTCTCAAACCCGAAAGAACTATTGCAAAAAAATATGTAAAAAGCCTATGTTTAAGGCTTTTTTAACTCATTTATGGCTTTGGCCAATGCTTTTTGTATCGCTGAACCAACCATTTATTGAACTGAACATGACTTTCCTCTTGCCATGAATATTTTCCACGAGGAGCAAACCTTGAGTTCAAACCATTTTGAACCTTCGTAGTTGCGTCTTGATCCTGTTTAATAAACACCTGCACACCAGCATCGCTTGCCTCGAAAAGTTCATCGAATAAAGGATGCTCCAACGCAGTTGGGTGAAAAAGATAACCGATTTCTACATCTATAGTTCCTGCCGTGACAGGGGTAACTATAAAAAAGAAAGCTTGGTCGGGAGCGGTTCCAATACATAGATTTGGCGGCACAAGAGCAAATGTTGACCTCCAACGCTCTTCTTCAGTTAATTCAGGGTAAATAGGGAAGAGCGCTTTATGCGTCGGGTTAAAACCTCCATCAATATGCACGTAACCACTTTCACGAAAGATGACATTGCTGCTATCTTCCCAAGGAACCGGAAAGCTACTCATGTCACTGGGACAAAAATCCTGAACATACTGATGTAAACGATTAGCATGATAGCCGTCGTTGAAATTCTCAAACATGATCTTCCAGTTCCACGGCAATGACTCCAAGGTGAAAGTACCTGGACATACAGCTTCATCTAATTTGTAATTCTCCAGATAAGAGTCATACCTGCTCAGTGTGGGTGTCAGAGACTCAGCTTCAGGATTTAAATTGACGAAAATAAAACCTTTCCAAATCTCTACTTGAACATTTGGTAAACCCCATTCTGATTTATTGAAATCTTTTGTTTTCTCCATTGCCGGAGCTCCTAAAAGGCGGCCATCAAGGTCATAAATCCAATGGTGATAGGGGCATTTAAATTTTGAACTATTTCCAGAGCCTTCACAAATTTGCATGGCACGATGCTGACAAACCGCTGAAAAAACCCGGATCTGCTGATCCTTTCCTCTCGCAACAATAAGGGGCTCATCATTTACAGTTTTCGTGAACCAATCACCCGAGTCTGGTATGGAGTTTACTAGACCTACACAAAGCCACTCTTGATCAAAAATTGACCTTCGTTCAAAATCTAAAAATTCTTCAGAAGTGTAAATCTCAGGTGGCAGAGTTTGTGAATCATCAAAGTTTGAAATTGAAATTTCAAAAGATTCCAAAAACTCATTCGTCAATATTGTCATTAGCTTCTCCCCCATCTAATAATAGGTATTTTCTGATCTTCCCAACGCTCGTTCGAGGAAGTTCGTCTAAAAAAGTAATCTGTCGTGGCCTTTTTGCCTTAGTTAATCGCTTCTCACACCATTCAAATAGATTTTCGAGAGAAGGTAGGTCTTTACCTGGAACAGGAACTACGAAAGCAACAGGGACTTCATCTCTTACGTCATCAGGCATTCCAACTACCGCAGCCTCAAGAACTCCTGGGTGTTCTCCTAAGATTGACTCTACTTCAACAATAGAAACGTTCTCTCCAGAAACTTTCAAGACGTCGGATCTACGACCATCAAAGAAAAACTTTCCATCAGTGTCACGCTTAGCTCTATCTCCGGTCAAAAACCATCCATTACGAAAGCTTTCCCGAGTTACAGCAGGAGCATCCAAATATCCGTTAAAAATAGTTATACCCACTTCACCCCCTACAACAATTTCACCGACTTCATCTGGATCCACAGAGGTGCCATCCGGTCTTTGTATATCTACTAGACAACCGTTCGTCACTAAACCCATCGAAGACGGATTAGGGTTCTCTCTCTCATCAGTCAAAACTGCAGGAATTGTCTCTGTCATTCCATAAAGCTGCCGAGGTCTGCAACCGAACCATTCAGCCACAGTTTCGTACTGTCCTTGAGTAATATTTTGAGCAAACCAACAATGTCTAAGCTTCAATCCTTCCACTGGACCTCCTTTTGCCAATATCATCCGGATGGGAGCTGCAAAGAGACTCGCTGTCGTCACTTCATGCTTTGCTGCTTGTTGTAAAAACCGACTTGCTGAAAAAGTTGCCATCAAGGCAACGCTCGCTCCTGTACAAATTGCTGAAGCAAAAGAATAGTACTGAGCATTTGCATGAAACAAAGGTAGCACCACGAGTTGACGATCATTACTCGTTAAAGAGGCTGCTGCTGCCATCGCTTGCCCTGCAAATGCATAGTTGGCTTGAGTAATTTCAACTCCTTTGGGTAAACCAGTAGTGCCAGATGTAAACATCACAGCAGCTCTATCAAGGACATTTGGAACAGGCCATGACTCAACCTCAGAAAAGTCGCAGAGTTCTAAATCGGTACTCATCTCGTCTATCTCAATAAATGGCAAGTTTCCACAAGCTTGTTTATAGATCTCAGAACGAGTCTTCGCACAAAAACCCACTTTGGGGTCAGTTCTTTCTATATGCGATGAAAGGTCTTCTGAGCTGCCCATCGGATCTGAAGGAACTATCCACGCTCCCAGTCGAATAGCTGCTAACCAAACTGCAATAAAAACTGGACAGTTCGCCAACGCCAAATGTACTGAATCACCAGGTTCGACACCATTTTGCAATAAAAGACCTGCGATTTTGGACACTTCTTTGTTGAAATCCCTATAAGTCCACTGAACGGTGTCATTTTCTAAATTTTCAAAAATCAAAAAAACATCATCAGCGTGATCTTTTGATGTCATCTCCCATACTTCTGAAAAAGAAATAGGAGAAAATTCAGGCATCAAGATTCTCCATAGCCACCACCGCCGGGCAAATCGAGACGAATTACATCCTCAGCCTCAAGTTTTATACGGTTCTGGGTCTTAACAGATTTACCATTTACCTGAAATGAACCAGAAGCCCCTGAATCACCACCAAAAATTCCTAGAGGTGGATCCGATAAACGACTTGTAACGGCATTTAATTCCCAATAATTGTCCGTGTCGACGCTAAATTCAATCGTTTGACCCAGTCCACCTGTTTGCGCTCCTCCACCACCAGACCCTTGTCTAAGTTCTTTTCTACGGAAATAAATAGGTGCTGAAGCTTCAACTACTTCTATAGGCACTGCCGCCACTCCAGTTGGGTAGGAACAAGCAGAAAGACCAGGTTTGGATTCGCGCGCACCCACACCTCCCGCATAAGTGAACATCGCTGTGATAAATGGTGTTCCGTCCTCATGCGTCCCATTTACTTGCATAGTCCAAACAGCACCAGAACCCTCTGCCATTGAAGACTCTGGTTTAATTTGTGCAAGTGCCTTCAATAAGGCGTTAGGTAAAAACATGCCGACTACGTGTCTTGCGGTTCCCGGTTGGGGCAACACGGCATTAACAATCGAACCTTTTGGGGCTCTCATCTTTATTGGTTTCAGACTTCCAAAGTTATTTGGGATATCTGGATTCAAAACAGACCGTACTGTAAAAGTCGTATAAGCGTGAGTGTAATTCTCGACAACATTTATACCCCAGGGACTTGCCTCTGAGGTTCCCTCATAGTCCACAATGATTTCACCTGCTTGGGTATCGACCTCCATAGAACACACGATGTCGATTTTGCTGCCATCCGCAAGATCCAATAGAGCTGAAGATTCATAGGAACCTGCTTTCAGTTCCTTAATACTCGCTCTTGTAGCTTCTTCAGAACGCTGAACTATCTCGTCAGAAAGATCTTCAATATCTTGCATTTCATGATTTTCACAAAGTGCTAGAAGCCTTTGTGCTCCAACTTCACCTGAAGCCATCTGCGCATGCAGATCACCTGCCATATGATCTGGTTGCCGGACGTTTGAAAGTATAAATTTCCATACGTCTTCGTTTCGTTGCCCCTCTTTCATTAACTTGCAAATAGGTATCCAGAGACCTTCTTCAAAGCAGTCTCTGCCACCTGCTCCAATTCCATATCCACCTACGTCTGTATGATGTATAGTCGAGCCAAAATAAGCTATCGGCACTTCTTTTTCTTTACTCTTTTGCTCTTTCCACACCGGCACTAAGACAGTCACATCAAGCAACTGACCTGCGGTTTTATAGGGGTCATTTGTTATTAAAACGTCTCCTGGATTCAATTCCTCGGGAGTAATCTCTTCTAGCATTTTGGAAGCGCCAATCGCTAACGAATTTATATGGCCAGGTGTACCTGTAACAGCCTGAGCCACCATTCTTCCCCTTTGGTCAAAAACAGCGTTTGCTAGGTCGCCAGCTTCTCTCACAATTGGGCTAAAAGCGGAACGCTGAAGCGCTCGTGCCTGTTCATTAACTGTAGAAATTAATGACTGCCAGAGTATTTCTAATTCAATCGGGTCGAAATCGCTCATTTTGAATCCTTTACCGCTATAAGACTTCCATTATCCCCTACTTCAACATTCCAGCCCGGTCGAATTACAGAAGTCGTCTCTCTTTCCTCTACAATTGCTGGACCGTTAAAAACCATTCCCGGTTTTAACAATTTTCTTTTATAAACCGAGGTTTCGACGGGTTGTTCTCCACGGTTAAAGATTACTGATCGCTTTTCATTCGAAGTCGCTTCCTCAGTTTTACCTTTCACGCTTTTCTGTGGTTCCATAAGAAGCAAGTCAGCTGACGCGGACAATCTCCATGTGACAACCTCTATTCCAACATCTGGAATAGCTAACCCATATATTCGACGATATTCATCTTCAAACATCGAAGTGACAGACTCAAAATCAGCTGTCCAGGATTCACCTTCACCAACCCAAACAGTTATCTCATTTCCTTGACCTTCATATCTCGCATCAATTCCATATTTAAAATTGACTGCTTCTCCTGAAACTCCTGCGGATGTTAAAACTCTCCTACCTTCTATTCGCAACTCCTCCAAAAGAGAGTCTCGTATACCTTCATCTAAATTGTTTAGCAGCATGGGCTTAGAGCGAGCCAAGTCAATTCTTACAGGGGAAACTAGTGTTCCAAAAGCAGAAAGAACACTGGCATTGACAGGAAAAATAACTTTACTTGATTCAAGCAATTCTGCTACTCCACAGGCATGAACAGGCCCAGCCCCACCGAAAGCGAGTAAAGTTATCCCTCGTAAATCAATACCTCTTTCAACTCCATGCATACGTGCGGCTGCAGACATGTTTTGGTTGACAACTTCATGGATGCCCGCTGCTGTTTCAATTTCTGAGAGATTCAATTTCTCAGAAATCACAGATACCGCTTCTTTTGCCTTTGACTCATTTAATGGCATATCACCGCCGAGAAAACTATTCGGGTCAAGCATTCCTAGCAGGACATCAGCATCAGTAACAGCCGCGACTTCACCGCCTTGATCATAAGAAGCCGGACCTGGCTCAGCACCAGCTGATTCTGGACCTACTTTGAGAAGTCCGAACTGGTCTGCTTTGGCTAGGCTTCCTCCTCCTGCACCTATTTCCACCAAATCAACTGAGGGAACAGAAACTGGAAAACCCGAACCTTTCTTGAATCTATATATACGGGCAACTTCAAAAGTATTTGTTAGCTCAGGTTCGAATCCATCTATCAAAGTAGCTTTAGCGGTTGTACCTCCCATATCAAACGCCAATAGGCGACTTTCATCTAATCCTTTCGCAAACCACCTCGCTGCTAGTGCCCCTGCGGCCGGACCAGATTCAACTAACCGAATCGGTGTTTGTGCCGCATCTTGTGCCGAAACCACACCACCGTTTGACAGCATCATCAGAACTGAACCACCAAATCCTTCTTCTGTTAACCAGTTTTGTAATTCATCTAGATAAGGGCCTATAAGAGGCATCGTTGCAGCATTGCAAGCAGCAGTAATCATTCTTGGATATTCGCGTATTTGGGGAGCTATTTCGGCTGAGACGCAAACCGGGATGTTCAAAGAGTCTCTGATTCGATCAGCAATAAATTTCTCATTCGTAGAATTTATATAAGAATTAATTAGACAAACCGCAACAGATTCAGCGTCAACACTTCTAATCTCACTTATCAATTTTTCAATATCTTCATCGGATGGCTCTTCGATCAAATCTCCATCTGCATTGGTTCTTTCAGAAATTTCAAATGTCAATTGTCTAGGTATCGGTGGTTCAGGAAATTCGATTTGCAAGTCATACATGTCATAACGGTGCTCATCACGAATCAAAAGAGTGTCCCCAAAACCTGCAGTCGTTACCAGTGCAGCACGACCTGTTTTGCCTTCTATCAGAGCATTAGTGATCAAGGTCGTAGCGTGCACTATCGGAGCTGTTATGTCTTTAGGTTCAACCTGTGTTACGGCCAACAGGTCTTTTATGCCTTTTCTTACTGCTTCTAATGGAGCCTTCGGTGTAGTCAATGTTTTTTCCACGCTGACTTCACCAGTTGTGTCATTGAGAAGTACGACATCAGTAAAGGTTCCACCTATATCAACAGCTAGACGCCAATTATCTTCAACCATTATTTTCCTTCAAATCATCTCTAGGTGGAGAGAAAATATCCAAGATCCAGCACTCATCTAATTCTTCATCACCTATAAAAATACTGTCTCCATGCCAAACACCTCTTGGCGCTATATAGACATCACCGGTGTTTAAATACGATCTCTCTTCTGTCTCTTCTTCACCTATACGAAAATCCAAAGCGCCTCGAAAAATGATCCCCAGCTGTTCGTGATCATCATGTTTATGCATATAGGAACCTTTGGCGCCACCATCTATCCTCCAAAAACACAATTGGGTCTGTTCTCCATCCATCACACGTCTTCTGAAGCCTGGCCTATTTGTCTCCTCGAAGTTTTCGTTATCAAAAAAAAATAAAAAATTTGAAGAATCTTGATTCAGCAACTCATACCAACTTTTCAAATATTTGATCTTCGATTTCAGCGACGTGATCCGCAGCAGCTGTAGAAGCGGCAATTGCATCACCTTCAAAAATCGCTCTCGCTATTTCCTTATGTTTTTTTGCGACTTGTTCAACAATTTTTTTTACTTCCTCAGGCTCTAAACCTCCATATAAGAGAGTAGAGAAAGCAGAAGAATCAAAAACAGCCTTAAGTACACGACCATAGAGTTCTTCAAGGAGCGGGTTTGCACAGCATTCTCCAATCTTCATGTGGAAACGGTGGTTCAGATTCCTGAATTCTTCCGGATCCATTTCCGAATGGAGCGACTCAGCTAATTCCAACAATTCTTTACGTTGTTGGTCGGTAGCTCTACAGACAGCTAACTCAGTGACAGAGATCTCTATAAATCGACGAGCCTCAACCAAATCTTTAAGCTTTTTAGTTTTCTCATCTGGGACATCTACAACACCTATGTGGTCAACTACATACAGCCGATTTGTTTGACGTTCTAAAACCCCTAAAGAGACAAGCTGTTGTATCGCTTCTCTGAGAGTAGTTCTAGCAACTCCAAAATCTTCACACAATTGCCTCTCAGAGGGCATTCTTTCCCCTGGGGTAAATCTTCCCTCACGGATCAACTGAAGCAACTGTCCGCTGACTTGATCGGCGATAGTTGTTCTTTCTATTGGTTTTAACGAATAAGAATCTCCTGAAAAAGACATTTAATTTCTTCCTTTAAGCTCTCTACCAAATTTTTCTATTTCCCCAGGAAGATTAAGAGGTTCAATTATTGCAGCCGTTTCTGCATCTCCCCAAAACTTTTCTGGCACTAACCACATGACTTCAAATTCCAGACCATCAGGATCTACTCCATAAAGGCTTTTATTCACACCATGGTCACTCGCTCCTACAAGACATCCTTCTTTTTCAAGAGTTTTTTTCACTTCTTCTAGTTCTGCGAGGGTCTCTACTTCCCAAGCAATGTGATACAGGCCAACGCTTTTTTGTCCAGCATTTGAAGGGGAAGCATTCTTTCCAATTGAAAAAAAAGCAACGTCATGGTGATTGTTTGAACTAGGAGCACGCATAAAAACAAACTGGCCGTTTTTATCTTCAATATTTGTTATAAAACCGAAGACTCTCGAATAAAACTCTTTATGGGCACGGGCATCACGAACATAAAGAACCGCGTGGTTCATACCTTTTATGCTCATTTGAACCTTTCAAAAACATGGTCTGATGGTCAGACCAAGATACAACTTGATTTTATGAAACAACAACTCGAAAACTAGAAACTAATTTTTAACTCAATTAATCGTTGACAATAAAGAGCGTGTTTTCGCTACATCATCTTTCAATTGTTCGACCAGGGAATCAATGCCATCGAATCTTTTTTCACTTCGTAAAAAATATAAAAAAGCAACTCCGCAAATCTCTCCATACAAATCATCATCAAAATCGAGTAAATGGGCTTCGAGTAGAGAAGTATTGGCATGCTCATAGAAGGTGGGTCGTCGACCAACATTGATCGCACAGAGGTTTTCAGAGCCATCTGCCCTTGTGAAAATACCTGCATACACTCCATCAGCAGGCCAAGCCCGTTCAGAAGATAAGAGCAAATTTGCTGTAGGAAAACCTATAGTTCTTCCCCTCTGATCTCCATATACGACTTCTCCAGAGATGCTGTACGGACGTCCCAACATTTGCATAGCGCTTTCAACTTCACCGCCTCTAAGAGCCCTTCTTATTGCAGTGGAAGAAATGGCCTCAGAATCTTCTTTGCTTCGCATCATCGGATCAATCTTTCGAACTTCAAAATCCAATTCTTTAGAAATTTTCTCTAAAAAATCGAAATTACCTTCTCGCTTATTACCGAAATGCACATCATGTCCAACAATCAACAAATCAACAGAAAGTTTTCCTACTAATACTTCTTTCACGAAATCCATAGCAGTTCTTTCGGATTCTTTCTGATCAAAGGGAACGATCAATAGGTGGTCGATTCCACAATCAGCTATTAGAGAAACTTTGTCTTCAAATGAAGACAGAAAATAAGGGACGCTTTCTGGGCGGAGTAATTCGGCTGGGTGACGATCAAACGTTACGACAATACTTTCACCTCCACGTTTCTCTGCTTCATCTACTACATCAGTAATAATTTTTTGATGCCCTAAAT